>DATNKF010000382.1:0-2253 GCA_035603555.1 Allostellaceae bacterium | reverse complement strand
CGCGCTATCTTTTTCGAGGCCGTGCCTTGCGAGCGGCATAACGGGCATCGCGGGCCGCCTTGCGCTCGGCTTGCAGGGCGACATCATCGGCGGCTTGCCGGGCGACCTCGGCACCGCGGGCAGCCTGCTCGGCTTCCACCGCAGCATCGCGGGTGGCCTGCGCGGCTTCCTCGGCGGCATCGCGGGCGGCCTTCTCGTCGGCCTCACGGGCAACGCCGGCCAGCCGGGTAGCGTTGCGCTCGGCAGCGCGCGCATCGCGAGCAACGCTGACAGCCTGTCGGGCGACCTGTCGTTCGGCGAATGCCGGATCGTTTGCCTCGGATCTCGCACGAAACTTCTCCAGCTGCGCCTTCTTCGCGTTCGCGGCTGCGCTCAGTCGGTCGTCGAAGCTCGTTCCTTTAGTCAAAGCTCGTCCCCTTAAATGAAACTATATTGGGCCGCTGGCCCGGCTCGGTTAGCTGGCTGGAGTCAGGCGCCCCGGAATTGCGGAACTTTTTGGCCCATGTGCACCGTTGTCCTTTATGGACGGAGACTTAAGATGAAAATTGCTCTCGGGCTTGTGGCGGCCGTGGTGCTGGGCGGGGTCTCATTCTCAGCCTGTGCGCAGACGCCCCAGGGATCCTATCTCGGAAGCTGTACGAATATAAGAATGGAAGGCGGTACCCTGACGGCGGTCTGCCGTAGGGCCGACGGGCGAGAGCAGAGAACAACCCTCGGAAACGTCAATCAATGCAACGGGGATATCGGGAACAGCAACGGCGTGTTGCGATGCAATCGCGGGCAGGGGCCGGCCCCGGGATACGGTCAGGCTCCGACCCAGGGATACGGTCAAGCTCCGACCCCGGGATATGGTCAGGCCCCGATCCCGGGATATGGTCAGGCCCCGACCCCGGGATACGGTCAAGCTCCGACCCCGGGATACGGGCGTTAAATTACTCACTTCACTCCACCTGATGCGAGGATCCGTCGGACGGGTCAGCTCGCGTAGGGCGGAAAAGCGCAGCGCATTCCGCCGCTTCGATCATCGCCGCTCTCCGGTTTCGGCCGGTTCGGCGCCGCCACCGAGCCAATCGGCCGGATAGAGCCCGCTCGCCACACAGCGCCGGAAGCTGGAGAACGGCCAATCAGCCGGGGTGTCCACCAACCCATGCTTTACCGGGTTGAAGTGGATGTCGTCCATGTGGACGGCATAGTCGCGGTCGTCGCGAATTGTGTGCTCCCAGTATCGCCGCTGCCGGATACCGCGTTCTCCCCGGTGGATCATGACCCCGGATCGTTGTTCGGTGGCGGGCAAGGATTTCGAGAACGCCGTCTTGATATCTCGCCAACAGCTCGGAAAATCCGAATCTCCCTCGGGGAGGGTCCACAGGGGTTGCATATGGTCGGGCAAAAGGACCCAGGCATCGATATGGAACGGGGATCGCCCGCGCACCTTGCGCACGGCGTCGCGTAGCGTGTCGATGTGCGCGACGAGCAGATCGGAACGCCGGTCGAGCAGGTTCACGTGCAAAAGTAGGTGGCTTCCGGGATCCGGTTGCGTCGGTAGTCCGGCATCGGAACAGCATGCCGGAGATCCGGCCGTCGCGGAACGCGTTGATGGCGGAATGCGCTGCGCTTTTCCGCCCTACGCCTGTGCGTTGCCGTAGGCTGCGGGTGAGCCTATTTTGCCGACATTCGCGGCTTTTGCCGCCCTCTCTCCGGGAGTGATCCCGTGACCACATTTCTGCCGCCTCTCGCCCCCTACCCGCAGACGCGCCTGCGCCGCAACCGTCGCGATACGTGGTCGCGCAGGCTGGTCGCCGAGACCGTGTTGACGGCGGGCGACCTGATCTGGCCGGTCTTTGTCCATGACGAGGCGCATAAGGAACCGATCCCCTCGATGCCGGAAGTGTTCCGGTTGCCAATTCCGGCACTCGTCGACGCCGCCGGCGAGGCCGCTGGGTTGGGCATCCCGGTCGTGGCCGTTTTTCCGGCGGTGCCGTCTGGGCTGAAGGATGCGGAGGGCAGCAACGCGCTCGACCCTGGCAATTTGGTTTGCCGCGCGGTTACGGCTTTGAAGGAGGCGTTGCCCGAGCTTGGCGTGCTGTGCGACGTGGCGCTCGACCCGTTCAGCTCGCACGGGCATGACGGGGTCATCCGCGACGGTTACGTCGAGAACGACGAAACCGTCGAGATCCTTCGGCAGCAGGCGGTGATCCAGGCTCGCGCCGGCTGCGACATCATCGCTCCTTCCGACATGATGGATGGGCGGGT
>DATNKF010000381.1:0-6892 GCA_035603555.1 Allostellaceae bacterium | reverse complement strand
GTCTCCAGGGCCTGGGAGAAAGGCGAGTCAAGAACATCGACCGCCCAATCCGAGTTTATCGCGTCATCGGCGAGCAAGAGGAAGACATCAGAAATTCCTCCGGCCCCAGAGTGCTGGCTCGACTCTTCGCCCGCCGAGTGTTTCATTTTGGCCATCGCGCCACCGTCATGAGCGTAGGAGTGGTGGCGGCAATGGCGACAATCGGGATGGCGGGGCTATCGATGCGGCCTGAACATCCGCAAATCTCGTCGCGCGCGTCGATCATGGTGCTGCCCTTCCGCAACTCGAGCGGCGATCTTGGCGAAGACTATATCGCCGACGCGGTAACCGATGATCTAACCACCGATTTGTCCCGCCTCTCCAACACTCTGGTGATTGCACGGGCAACAGCGTTCACCTACAAGGCAAAACCCGTCGACGTGCGCGACATCGGACAAAAACTCGGCATTCGGTACATGTTGGAAGGCAGCGTCAGAAGGGTCGGGACACGGGTGCAAGCCAATGCCGAACTCATCGACACCAGTTCTGCAGCCGCCATTTGGGCCGACCGTTTTGATACGGAGGTCACCAGCCTCTTTGAACTCCACGATGCCGTCACCGGGCGGATCGCCGCGTCGCTCAACCTCCAGCTGGTCCGGGCGGAAAGTCGTCGTGCCATCGCCGAGCGGGCAACAGATCCCAATGCCGCCGATTTGAGGTTACGCGCCATGGCTTACCTTACCGAACATATGACTGCCGAGAAAAGTCTCGCCGCACGCAAATCCCTCGAGGAGTCGCTGTCTCTCGATCCACTCTCCGCCGAGACTCGGAGCGAATTGGCGTTAAGGTTAGTCAGCGACTTCTTGAACAATTGGAACGGCGCGCAAAAGAAAGAGTTAGCCGACGCGGAAAAGCATGTCCAGCGAGCCTTCGCGATCACTGCATCGATCGCCACAGCGCATTTGGCCGACGGCTATATTCGTCGAGTAAAGGGCGATCATCAGGGAGCGCTCGACGCCTTCGACCAAGCGCTCCGGCTCAATCCCAATCTCGCCATGGCCTGGGCACAAAAAGCCAATAATTTGATTTATCTTGGGCGAGCGAAAGAGGCGCCGGCGCTGGTTACCAAGGCGATCGCGATCAGCCCGAACGACCCGGAACTTTATGCTTTCTATAGTATCATGGGACGCGCGTACTTCGCCGAGGGGGATTATGATAACGCTGTCAATTGGTTACACAAGTCGAAACAACTCCAGCCCTTGTCTTGGATGATCAGGGCGTATTTGATCAGCGCCTATGCTCTGACAGGACGGCTCGGACAGCGCGAAGCGCAGGCAGCTTTGAGCGAATACAGCGAGAATGAAAAATTCAAAAATTGGCGGCTCAAAAATATCCAAGAGTGGTACGCCAAACATGATCCCAATCCACATCCTAGCTTTGAATCAAACTTGCAGGAATTGTTCAAGGGATTGCAAATGGCCGGCCTGTAGGCGGGATTTGTCGCTCACCCCTGTCGCCTAAACGGCGGAAAATGCGGGCGCTGGTCGGTCTATACCTGTGATCGGGGTCGTGCTTCTGGCGATCGCGTTTCTGCTTTCCGGACCCTGCGCGAACCGAAACACCGAAATCATCAGCAATGCCGTTTTTGCATTGACTTGGCCGGCCGGAGTCTATTCCGAGGTCTACTACCGGGGGAAATTGTCGGCCGAGGACTGGCTGCACGCGCAGGCCTGCGAGGTGGGCGGCACCCTAGGCGGGAAGAAGGGCTAATCGAGCCCGAAACCGGAGTCGGCGCGGCCTCGCAACTCGGCGCCAAGATCGCGGCCAAGCGCCTCGGCGTCACCGACGCCGCCGCTTCGGGAGGTGCGGATTTCAGCGCTGCTGTCGGGCTTCGTGCAGAAGTCCTTTTTCGCGCAAAGCCGCCCTTGGGGCGGAGAGGGTTGGGGTGAGGGGGGAACCCGCGGCCTCGGACTGCTTCGCGACCCACCTCACCCTCCCCATCACTGATGCGATGGGTCCCAGCCCTCTCCCCTCGCAAGCGGGCGCAGAGGGCTGGATCACCCGGTTTGGCGCAGCCGGGCGGGCGCGGGCGAGGTCGACCGAGACGAGCTGCGAGACGCCGCGCTCGGCCATCGTGACGCCGAAGAGGCGATCGACCCGCGCCATCGCGATGTGATGCGTGACCAAGAGGAAACGGGTGCCGGTGGTGTCGGCGATCTCGCCGACGAGGCTGCAGAAGCGGTCGACATTTGCGTCGTCGAGGGGTGCACCGACCTCGTCGAGGACGCAGACCGGCGCGGGGTCCTTTGGGAAGTCCGCTAAGCTAAAACAGGTCGAAATACTCCCGCTGCTCCCACTCGCTCACCTCCTGCTCGAAGCGCGCCAGTTCGGCCTCTTTGATGCGGATGAAATAGTCGGTGAAACCGGGACCGAAGGCCTTGCGCAGCGGCTCGTTCTCCCGCAGCGCCTGCAGCGCCTCGCCGAGAGATCGCGGCAGCGCAGGCGCGACGGTCTCGTAAGGCATGTCGGCCGACGGACCGGGATCGAGCGCGCCGTCGACCCCGTCCAGCCCGAGTGCGATCTGCGAGGCCATGTAGAGATAAGGGTTGGCGGCCGGCTCGCCGATCCGGTTCTCTATCCGGCCCGCCGGGTCGCCAGGCCCACCGAGCACGCGCAGCATGACGCCGCGATTGTCGCGGCCCCAAATCGCCCGGTCCGGTGCGAGGGTATAGGGACGATAGCGCCGATAGCCATTGACGGTCGGCGTCGCGAAAGCAGCGCTCGCCGGCGCGTGCCGCAACAGCCCGGCAAGGAAGTGACGGCCGAGCGGCGAAAGCGCTTCTGCGGCGCTCGCCGGGATGAAGGCGTTCGAGCCGCTCTTGTGCGCCCGCAGGCTCTGATGCAGGTGCCAACCGCTGGAGAAGATGTTCGCCAGCCTTGGGCGACACATGAAGCTGGCGTGGTAACCGTGCCTTCGGCAGATTTGCTTCACCGCGCTGCGAAACAGCACCATTGTGTCGGCAGGTTCGAGATTGCTTCCCGGTCTGAACGTGAACTCGACTTGGCTCGGCCCGAACTCCACCTCGAGCGACCGCAGCGGCAGGCCGAGCGCCTCAATGGGCTGCCGCAGGATCTCGAACACCTCGTCATATTGGTCGTAACGCGCTTCGCTCAGCAGCTGATAGCCGGTCGTCAGCAGGCTCACCTCGGGCGGAGTCCCCGGCTGTCCCGCGTCGGCGGCCGCGAGGTCACGGTGCTGCAACTTGAAGATGTGGCATTCGACCTCGAGACCGGCGATGTAATCGAAGCCACGCTGGTTCAGGTCTTCGAGCACGCGGCGGCAGAGCTGGCGGGAACCAAACGGCACCGCGCGGCCATCGGCGAAGTAGAGGTCGCACAGCAGCCAACCACTGTGCGGTGCCCAGGGCAGCACCTTGAAGCTCAGCGGATCCGGCACCAGCAGCAGATCGGCAGCACCCTCCATCTCCGGCATGTCGAAACCGCCGCCGCGGGTGAAGACCGGGAACACGGTGCGGTGCGAGGTATCCTTGGCGAGCAGGCTCGACGGCGCCGTGCAGCCGCTGCGAAACGCACCGTCGAGCTCGGCGGCGACGATCGTCTTGCCGCGCAGCGCGCCGTGCTGATCGGGAAACGACAGTCGTACGACGCCAAGCGTCCCGGCTTGCTGCACGACCTCGACCGCGGCGCGGCATTGCTCGTCGGACCACAGACCGTGGCGCTCGACGAAGGAGGTCATGGCGCGGGTCGGTCGGCGGCCCAGGCTGAGCCCTGCCGGCGCCGCCGGTCGCTCTCGCGCCAGTAGCTTTGCCACGCCTCGCTCGGGCCGATGCCGTCGACGGCGACCGGGCCGCGCGTCCGTTGCGCCTCGGCCGCGTCGAGCACCATCAGCGGGCGCTCGCCCCGCCCCGCCTGCTCGATCGCCCGGAGCAGGAGCCGGCGGTAGGCCACGATCGCCTTGTCGCTGCTCGCCAGATACTCGCGCGTGCGGTCGTGGAGGCGGCCCTGCGATTCGACTGCCCACTGGTCATGCACGTTGATGTCGAAGCCCATGCCGCTGTAGGTCCGACTCTGCTGCTCGGCGGGATTGTAACCGTAGTTGTTGCTGCGGTTGATCCGCGGCTTGTAGTCGGGCAATTCGTAGAGTTCGAGCCGCTGTTTGCGCATCTCGCACTTGTTTACCGGCTGGCCGAAGCTGGTGAAGATTGCGTACCAGTAGCAGCTCTCGTCATCCACCGGCACATGCCATTGCGTGATCGTCATCTCGCTGCTTAGCGGGATGGCGAAGGCTTGCGGGAACAGCAGGTTGGTGACGCGGATATGCATGCTGCCCTGGCTCAGCTCGCGCAGCGCGAAAATGCGTAGGCCGAACTCGGTCCGCTCCACATCGATGCGCGGGCGCTCGAACTCGCGCATCAGCCGCGTCATCGGCATGTCTGATTCGGCCGAGGCCGCGCGGAACTGCTTGCCGTAGCTCGCCGAGAGATCCTCGTCCTCGAAGAAGCGATGCAGGAACGAGGCGTGCGCCGGATCGATGCCGGCCTCGAGCGCCTGCAGCCAGTTGCACTCAATCAGGCCTTTGAAGGCAAAGGTGTGGCTGTCCGGCGCGACGAAACAGTCGAATTCGGGGAAGGAAGGCGGCTCACCTTCGCCGAGATAGGCGAACAGAATCCCGCTGCGCTCGATCACCGGGTAGGTGCGTGCGCGAACCTCGCGAAACAGCGTGCTGTCGGCGGGCTCGGCCGGCATTTCGAGGCATTGTCCCCGCACGTCGAAGAGCCAGCCGTGGAACAGACAACGCAGCCCGTCGGGCTCCAGCCTGCCATAGGCCAGATCGGCGCTGCGATGCGGACAATGACGCTGGATCAGCGCGCAGCCCCCCTGCGCGTCGCGGAACAGCACGAGATCCTCGCCGAGCAGCCGCACCGCCTTCACCGGACGTGGCCCCTGCAGTTCATCGACCAGGGCGGCCGGCTGCCAGTACATCCGTAGCAGCCTACCGGCCGGGGTGCCCGGTCCACCCCTCGTCATCAGCTCATTCTGTTCAGGGGTGATCATCGGCTCGCCCTCGCGTCGGGTTCGGCGGACATGCGCCTCTTTCAATGAGTGGCCCGGCATCGCCAAGCCTGCGCCTTTCGAATAACGCGATAGTCAGCCGTCTCAAGGTCGAGGTCTATAGGGAGTTGCGCATCCGCCCTCCGCTGCCTCACCCGGTTTGACGCAGGCGCGCGGCGCGGGCGAGGTCGACCGAGACGAGCTGCGAGACGCCGCGTTCGGCCATCGTGACGCCGAAGAGGCGATCGACGCGCGCCATCGTGATGCGATGGTGCGTCACCACGAGGAAACGGGTGCCGGTGGTGTCGGCGATCTCGCCGACTAGGCTGCAGAAGCGATCGACATTGGCGTCGTCGAGGGGTGCATCGACCTCGTCGAGGACGCAGACCGGCGCGGGGTTCGTCAGAAACATCGCGAAAATCAGTGCCAATGCGGTCAACGCCTGCTCGCCGCCCGACAGCAGCGAGAGACTCTGCAACCGCTTGCCGGGCGGGCTCGCCATGATTTCGAGCCCGGCGGTGAGCGGGTCGGCATCGTCGACCAGCGCCAGATGAGCTCGGCCGCCGCCGAAGAGCCGCGCGAACAACGTCGAGAAATGGCCGTTGACCCGCTCGAAAGCCGCCGTCAGGCGTTGCCGGCCTTCGTGGTCGAGTGCCGCGATGCCGCGGCGCAGCCGCGCGATCGCCTCGGTCAGCTCGGCGCGTTCGCGCTGCAGACCGGCGACGTGCGCTTCGGTCTCGGCGGCCTCGCTCTCCGCCACCAGATTGACCGGGCCGATCGCGTCGCGCTCGCGGATCAGCCGGCCGAGCCGGGCCGCCGTTTCGCCGGTGTCCGCCAGCACTTCGGCCGCGCCGAGACCGGCGAGTGTGGCCAACGCCTCGGGCACCGCGTCGACCCGCTCACGGATCTCACGCTCGAGCTCCACCAAGGTTTGGTTCGCACTGTCGCGCAGTACTTCCAATCGTGCTCGTTGCTCGCGCGCCTCGGACAGGGTCTGATCGGCGAGGCGCGAACGCTCCACCCCCTCGCGCAACTGCGTCTCTGCCGATGCCAGCGCGTTGCCAGCGTGGCGCCAATTGGCGGCAGCGTCCGCCATCTCGACCGCCAACGCCTCGCTCTCGGCGGCGATTGCTGCGGGGCGAGCGGCAAGGCCGGCGATCTCCTGCGCCAGCGCATTGCGGCGTTCGGCAAGTGCCGCGTGCTGCGCCGCGGCACCCTCGCCGCGCTTGCCCCAGGACCGCTCCTCGATCTCGATCGCGGAGAGCCGCGCGTGGCGCGCCTCGGCTTCGCGCGTTAGCCTTTCGAATGCCGCGTGCGCGTCACTTTCCCGGCGGCGCGCTTCGACCGCGGCGGCGCGCGCCGCGTCGAGTGCTCCGCGGCCCAGCGTCGGTTCGGGGAGTGCTGCCAGCTCTCGGTCGGTCTCCTCGGCTTGCGCCCGGACCTCGCCAAGATCGGTCGCGAGCGCCTCCAGTGCGACGACGGCGGCGGCAAGACGCGCCTCGTCGATTACCGCCCGGCGAGCGATCTCCGCCTCGGCAGCGCGCGCGGCTGCGGCCGCTGCCTCCGCTGTGCGCAATTCCGCCCGCGCCAGACGCTCGGCCTCGGTGGCTTGCCGGCGATCGGCGCCAGACGCAGCGGCGTTCTGTCGAGCCGCCCGATCAGCCTCCTCGACGCCGACGATTTCGTCAGCGAGGACGGCGAGCCGGTTCTGGTGGCGCAAATGTTCGGCGGCGGACGAGGGACGGGGCGCCATGCGCGTGAACCCGTCCCAACGCCACATCCGCCCGTGAAGGTCGACGAGGCGCTGGCCGGGCATGAGACTCGGCTGCAACCGGCGGCC
>DATNKF010000380.1:0-2644 GCA_035603555.1 Allostellaceae bacterium | reverse complement strand
GTCATCAGAGGATCCTCCCACCGCTACCCTGTCGCGGGTTTCCGGGTCTGCTGGCGCCACCGCCGGATTCCCTCCGCGAGAAATTCAACGTCGGCCGATTCGGTCTGCCAAGCTTTGGAGAACTGGGCGCTGTCGCTGCGCGGCCGGCGCTCGAGCGGCAGGTCGTCGAAGCGAATATGCATCGGTAGTCGAACCCCTTCGCCGAAAACGATCGCCTCCTGCGTGCGCATGCTCGGCAGGGACGCCAACATCCCGCGCGCGGCATCGGGCAGGGCGGTGGCCATGAACCGTTGGTCGAGGTAGTGCCCGAGCCGCAGTGCGAAGACCGTACCGCACTGGGAGAGCGCTTGGGGTGAAAGTTCCGAGGGCAGCTGTGAGATCAGTGCCAGCGCCACACCATATTTGCGTCCCTCCCTGGCGATCCGCGTTATCGCCCGGGCGGCCGCTGCAAAGCCGACAGATTCGGCTGCAGGGACGTAGCGATGCGCCTCCTCGCACACCACGAGAACGGGCGGCCTTCGCTCGCGCTCGGACCAGAGCGAGAAGTCGAACGTGAGGCGGCAAGTCAAAGATACCACGACATCGGCAATCTCCGTCGGAATGCCCGACAAATCGATGACAGTTATAGGCTTTCCATCGACCGGGATGCGCAGCAGACGGCCGACGACTTGCGACAGCGTATCCCGGGTAACGAGCCAATCGGAGAACATGAAGGCAAATCTCCGATCGTCGCGCAGGGATTCGAGGCGGGTCCGCAGACGGAGATAAGGCGCCGAGTTGTCCGGATTGTCGAGGCGGCCCATCGCCTCGTCGATGAAGCGGAGAAGATCGGGAACGCCGAACGGGGCCGGCGTATCGACAGTTATCGATGCGGCGGCGAGGCCGTTGGTCGCGTAGTGGCGGCGTGCTCGGACGATCGCATCCTTCAAAATGATCGCCTGGGCTTCCTGCTCCTGAACGGTTCCGCCACGGATCAGCACCCCGGCCGCCTCCTCTAAATCGAGGAGCCAGAGCGGCAGCTGGAGATTATCGACGTTGACGACCTCGGCGAGATCGCCGAAAGCCGTCGCGTATTCGTTGTGCGGATCGAGCACGACAATGTGAGCCTGGGGATGACTGGCGAGGACCGCGGACAAGATCAACGCAACGCCGCAAGATTTTCCGGAGCCGGTCGAGCCGATGACGGCGAAATGCTTTGCCAGCAACTCGTCCACTACTACGAACGCTTGGCGCGTCGGATCATGAAAAAGGGTGCCGATACCGACATTTGCGACAGAGGGCCGAGTGTAAATCGTCCTGAGATCGGCATCCGTCGCGTCTCGAACGGGAGCACCCGATATCGGGTAATGAGAAACCCCGCGTCGGAATTCGCTGTGACCCTCGGCCGAGGCTACGATTTCGCCCAGCAAGTCGACGACAAAGACGCTGCGCGGCGGAGAACCGCCATCGACCTCTACAGCGCTGATTGTTCCCACCACCTCGTGATCGACGCTTCGGGTCTTGATCATCGCGCCAATGCGGACCGAGCTCGCGAGGGGCTGATCAGCCTCCACCGTCATCTGCGCGCCCGATACGGCCGTCACACGCCCGAGACTGTACATGCACGCCTTCTCTTCGCGGTGATCAAGAGCGTCGCGATCGACCGCCGCAGCCTCGGTGCTTGAGGCGAGGCGGCCGACCTCGATGAGGAAGTCGAGGTATTCATGGTGAATAGGACGCACTAATTCCGCTCGGAGGCGCCGCCGCAAGGATGACGTCGCGGGCGCGGATTCGCACGCGCAAGCCGGTGCCGACCGGTAAATCCGGCCGCGTCACCGTTCAGCCTGCCAAAGGCGCCGGCGAGTTCGGTGAGCCCCCAGTCCGTCAGCACCGACCCGTCGACGACAATCCGCTCCTTGTGCGGCGAGATCAGACCCGCGATCGTATTGACCACCGAGGTCTTGCCGCCGCCGGAGCGACTGAATAGCGCCATCAGACCGCGTCCACTGCGGAAATGGACATCGAGCGCGAAGGTTCCGAGCTGATGCTCGATATCGACTTCGAGCATCGGCTCAGTCGCTGGAAGGACGGATGATGCCTTCGCACACGAGCGCCGCATCTAATAGAACGCGATCATCGACGAGACATATAATTCTGAACCCGGCAGGCGGGTAGGCACTCCGGATCGCGATCGCAAGCGACAATGGCGACGGGCGACGGGACGTGATAAGGTGAGACTGTTCCCTTCACCTCGGTGGTGGCGGCTATGAAGGTCAGAATCGAATATTGCGTGCCCTGAAACTATGAACCAAGGGCCCTCCGTGCGAGGGCGCGGCTCATGGAACGCGGTGCTGAGGAGGTAGAGCTCGTCAAAGGGGTGGCTGGTGTTTTTGAGATCACCATCGACGGACAGCTCAAATTCTCCAAGAAGCAGCTCGGCAGATTTCCTGAAGACGCCGAGATCGACGCCCTGATTGGCGGATGAAAGGTTCGGGCCGCCCTCGTAAGGCGGCTTAGTTGCGGCGCGCCCCGATGCTCCCGGCAGGGGCGCGATCGCTTCCCCGGAACTCCTTAAAGGTTTGCTCATTGGTTCCGTTGTAGAGAACCGACAAGGCCGGTCGCTGACCCTGTCGACGGCAGGATCATCGCGGGTCGGGGGTGAGAG
>DATNKF010000379.1:0-12215 GCA_035603555.1 Allostellaceae bacterium | reverse complement strand
TCAATTTGATGAGAGCGCGCGAGGCGGCGACGATGCTGACCGACCCCAATACGATGGCGATCTGGAACAGCGCCTCGGCGAAGTCGAAATTCGGATCGCGCTCGGTGGCATGATCGCGCTTGGCCTCCCATTCCTTGGCCTTGGCGAGCAGTTCCTTCTTGCCCTCGCCGGTCGCCGGGTCGCTTTCGTAGCGCTCGACCCGCGACTGATAGCGCTTGATCGCCTCTTCGGTCTTCTTCCGGGCGGCTTCCGGCATATCTGGCTGCGCGAGGAGCTCTCTTTCGAGTTGCTCGGCGGTCAGCTGGTAAAGCGTCTGGCGAATGTTTCTCGACTGATAGAAGCCGTAGGTGTCCGACGCCTGGATGTTGGCGCTCAGCATCACCTTCATCGCGTTCGAGCCGCCGAGCGAGGTGATCGCGAGCAGCATCGCGATGACCCCGAGATAGATGCCGGTGAACCTGCGGAACCTCGCATCCTCGGCAGCGCTGTGACCCTCGTGTACCTCCTCTATCTTCTCTGCAATTTCGGTCGCTTCCACTTGCCCCCTCCGTCATCATCGCGTGGTCGATCGCGAAGAGATGCTGACATCCAAGCGGGGCGCGATCAATTCACATGAGGCCTGCGCAACTACGACAAACTGCTGGCGTACGACGCGGTATCCGGTCCCACGGACGAGACCGGATACTTTTGCCAGGCGGAGGAGGGCAGCGGCAAATCTGCGCCGAAAGCCGCCTTTCCTGGTAATTCTATTGGGGGTAGCCGTACGGGGCGGGTCCGTAATACGGCCAAGGCGCGCCGTAATAACCGGGCGCCGGCTGGTAGTAGTATTGCGGCGGATAATCATACGGCGGCGGGGCGCCGTAGAACGGCTGCGCGGAGGAGGCGACGGCTGCACCGGCGATCACACCGCCAAGGATGCCCAATCCGATGGCTGCGCCCACACCCGGGCCATCGGCATGGGCCGCTGTTGGCGCTGTCGTCAGCGTCAATGCCGCCAGTGCTCCCGCCATCACCACGCCTCGGCCGATTTGCATTGAAGTGCTGACACAGGTCATCGAAATTCTCCTCTGATCTCGGCCGATCCAACTGTGATTGGGTTGTGGCCTGTCCCCTAAACGTCGGGCGCGGACCGGAAATTGCGATCTCGGAGAATCCACGGCGGAACTCCGGCATGAACCCGATATGTTCCAGTTGGAGGTGCGACGTCAGCCGATGGTCGGCGCCGCATCGTCGATTGATAGCTGCACCGCGTCACCGCCGCGCCAACCATCGCGGCGCAGATGGCCGGCGACATGGATCGCCACACCCCGCGTCTCGGCGAGGAATCGCCCGAGGGGTATTTCGGCCGCGCGAAAGGCAATCCCGCGCAGCCGCGCTTCACCCAGCGGATCTGCCAGCGTGCAGCGCAAATGCCCACTCCCGACCGCTTCGGCGTGGATCACCCGCACGCCCGGAAAGACGAAGCGCGGTTCAGGATTGCCGGCGCCGAAGGGCGCCAGCCGGGCGATCTCGTCGATCAGCGCGCCCTGCGCAGCGGCGAGCGAGAGCGCCGCGTCGACACTAAGTTCTGGCACCAGTTTCGCGCCGTCGAGGCCGTCACCCAGCCGCTCGGAGAGAAACCGACGCAGGGCGTCGAGCTTATCCGCCGCGACCGTAAAGCCCGCCGCCATTGCATGGCCGCCGCCGTTGATCAAGAGGCCCGCCTGCCGCGCGGCGATCACCGCCGGCCCGAGCGGCAAGCCGGGGATCGAGCGGCCGGAGCCCCTTCCGATGCCGGCGGCGAGTGCAACGACGCAGGCCGGACGCTCATAGCGCTCCTTGAGCCGCGCCGCGACGATGCCGATCACCCCGGGGTGCCACGCCTCCGCCGCTGCGAAGACCAGCACCGGCGATTGCGGAGCGGCTTCAACCGCCGCGATCGCCTCCTCTAGGGTACGCGCCTCGATCTCGCGGCGTTCGATATTGTAGCCGTCGAGGCGGTGGGCGAGCTCGGCGGCAAGCGCAGGATCGTCAGTAGCGAGGAGACGCGCTCCCAGATCGGCGGCGCCGACCCGCCCTCCGGCGTTGACCCGTGGGCCCAGAAGGAAGCCGAGATGATAGGCGTCGAGCGGCTCGCTAACGCCGGCGACCGCAGCCAGCGCCGCCAAGCCGGGATTGGCGTTGCGCTGCGCGACCTTGATCCCTTGTGCAACCAACGTGCGGTTGACCCCGAACAGGGGGACGACATCGCAGACCGTGCCGAGTGCGACCAGATCGAGCCAACCCATCAGGTCGGGTTCGGCGCGACCATTGGCATACCAGCCGGCCTGCCGCAGCGCACGATTCAGGGCAACGACGAGAAGAAAGGCGACTCCAACCGCCGCCAGGCTGCCATGCGGGCTCTCCTCGTCGAGTCGGTTCGGGTTGACGATCGCGATCGCGGCTGGCAGCGCCGGCTCGGCGACGTGATGATCGATGACGATAACGTCGAGCCCGGCATCGGCGGCTTCGGCAAGCGGCAGATGGGCGGTCGTGCCGCAATCCACGGTGACCACCACTCGGGCCCCCTCCTTTCGCAGGCGCAGCAGGGCCGGGGTGTTCGGGCCGTAGCCTTCGCGTAGGCGGTCCGGGACATAGATTCGCACTTGGCTCCCGACAGCCGCGAAGAAGCGCGCCAACAGCGCAGCCGAGGTGGCGCCGTCAACGTCGTAGTCGCCGAAAACGGCGATCGTCTCGCCGTCGCGGACGGCGCGCGTGAGGCGCTCCACAGCAGCATCCATATCTCGCAGATGCGAAGGCTCGGGCAGCTGATCGCGCAGGCGGGGAGCGAGAAAACCCGGTGCATGATTGCAGTCGATCCCGCGCTGGGCGAGCAGCCGGCCGATTATCTCGGGCAATGCCAGCCGCTCGGCGATGACCTGCGCCTCCGGCGCATCGCTGCCACGGAGGCGCCAGCGCCGACCGCAGATCGACCGCTCTACCCCGAGAAAAGTGGCGGCGCCCCCCGCGCCGTCGTCCATATCCGAGTCTACCTCAAACTCCCCACGTCCTCATCGTCACCCCCGCGAACGCGCGGGTCCAGGGCTCCTCTGCAAGTGCTTGTTGCTCTTGGATTCCCGCTTTCACGGGAATGACGGGCTCGCCTGATTCAATGAGAATCGCTGGTCAGCGCGTCATCGCGCGAATGGAGCGAAGCTTTGCTTGCGCGTGAAGTCGTGGCGTGCCTCGACGTAGCGGACGGTGCCGGATTTCGACCGCATAACCACCGAGTGTGTCGACGCGCCGCCGGGAAAGCGCCGCACGCCACGCAGCATCGAACCGTTGGTAACCCCGGTGGCTGCGAACATGACGTCGCCCGAGGCGAGATCCAAGAGCTTGTATTTGCGGTCGAGATCAGTGAGGCCGAGACGGTAGGCGCGGCCGCGCTCGTCATCGTTGCGGAACAGCAGACGCCCCTGCATCTGGCCGCCGATGCAGCGCAACGCCGCCGCCGCGAGTACCCCTTCCGGCGCGCCGCCCGAGCCGACATACATGTCGATCCCGGTCTCCGGATCGGATGTGGCGATGACGCCGCTGACGTCGCCGTCCCCGATCAGTGCGATGCGAGCACCAGCCGCGCGGACCTTGGCGATCAGCTCGGAGTGGCGCGGCCGGTCAAGGATGCAGACGACGAGGTCGGCGACATCAGCCTTCTTAGCCTTGGCGAGGTTCCTGAGGTTGGTTGCCGGCTCTTCGTCGAGATCGACCAGATCATCGGGCAGACCGCCTCCGACCGCGATCTTGTCCATATACACGTCCGGGGCATTGAGAAAGCCGCCGGCATCGGCCATGGCGATGACGGCAAGGGCGTTGGCGCCGCCCTTGGCGGTTATCGTCGTCCCTTCGAGCGGATCGAGCGCGATGTCGATCGGCGGACCGTTCCCGGTGCCGACCGTTTCGCCGATATAGAGCATCGGCGCCTCGTCGCGTTCGCCCTCGCCGATGACGACAGTGCCGGCGATCGACAGGCTGTTCAGCGCCTCTCTCATTGCGTCGACCGCGGCCTGGTCGGCCGCCTTCTCGTCGCCTCGCCCCATCCAGCGCGAGGCCGAGAGTGCGGCCGCTTCGGTCACGCGGACGGCTTCCAGCGCGAGATTGCGATCCATTTTCGAGGTCTCAGGCACGGCATTCCTCCTGTCTTGTCGTTGGCGATTGCTTTCAGAAATCCTCGATGCGGATCATGTGCGGCGGCTCGAGCACGGTTTCGAGCCCCTCGATCTTCTTGAGGGCCCGGCGCATTGCCGCCTCGACCGTGATGTGGGTCGTCAGCACCACCGGCACGGCCTCCCCCGGGGCGCGGCCGCGCTGAATCATCGATTCCATCGATACCTGCTCGTCCCGCAGGGCCGCGGCGACATCGGCGATTACCCCGGGCTGGTCGACTACCATCAATCGGATGTAATAGGCGCCCTGATGCCGCTCGATCGGCACGCCGGGGAGAGCGCGCAGATTGGCAGTGGGGACGCCGAACGGGGCGACGCGGCGGCCGGCGGCGATGTCGACGAGATCGGCGGCGACAGCCGAGGCGGTCGGCAGGGCGCCGGCGCCGCGGCCTTCCAGCACCACCCGCCCGACGAAATCGCCCTCGGCGACGACCGCGTTGAAAACCCCCTCGACCGCAGCGATCGGCGTCGACCGCAATACCATGCAAGGGTGAACGCGCTGCTCGAGCCCCTCCTCGGTTAGCCGCGCGATCCCGAGGAGCTTGATGCGGTAGCCGAGTTCCTCGGCAAAGTCGATGTCGAGCCGCGAGACGTGACGGATCCCCTCGGCATAGACCCCATCGAGGTCGACCGGGCGACCGAACCCGACGCTCGCCAGGATGGCGAGCTTGTGCGCCGCATCGATGCCGTCGATGTCAAAACTCGGATCGGCTTCCGCATAGCCGAGCTTTTGCGCCTCGGCGAGCACTTCGGAAAATTCGTGCGCGGTCTCGCGCATCGTCGTCAGGATATAATTGGAGGTCCCGTTGAGAATGCCGTAAACGCGCGCGAGCCGGTTTCCGGCAAGACCCTCGCGCAGGGTCTTGATCACCGGTATCCCGCCGGCGACGGAAGCCTCGAAGGAGAGGACGACACCCTTATCCTCGGCTAGCGCGGCGAGCCTGGTGCCGTCGTGCGCCATCAGCGCCTTGTTGGCGGTGACGACGTGCTTGCCGTGTTGCAGCGCGGTGTCGACCACCTTCTGCGCTATGCCGTCGGCGCCGCCGATCAGCTCGACGACGACGTCGATCTCGGGATCGGCGGCCATCGCCGCCGCATCCTCGTACCACCGCACCGCCGAGAGATCGATCCCGCGATCGCGGCGGCGATCGCGGGCGGAGACTGCAACGACGACCATCCTGCGACCGGCACGCTGCGCCAGGAGATCGGCTTGCCGGTCGAGCAGCTGCAAGGTGCCCGCGCCGACGGTGCCAAGCCCCGCGACAGCAATCTTCAACGGCGATTTCACGACGATGACGGTAGCCTCCGTAGAGAACAGTTTCGACAAAATTTCCTCAGCCTCACCCCAAAGGCTGAATATACGGTTTGCCTGGGTTACCCGATGTGGGGACCGCGGCGGGTCGGCTCAGGGCTCGAGTAACACCTCGGCGCGGTTTTCGGGGGTATTGGAGCCCGACGGCGCCGCCTCAACCGCTATTCTGTCGGATGGGATCCCGGCCTGGGTCAAAGCGGCGGCGACAGCCTGGGCGCGATCGAGTGCGGCGCGGAAACTGTTCAACTGCTCGACGGCTCCGCTGCCGGCACCGGCGTAGCCGATGATGCGTATTCTCCCAGGATTCTGCTGGTACAGCGGCACGATCTTCCCGATCGTTTGGCGATCTTCCGCGCTCAAGCTCGTCGAGTCGGCGGCGAACCTGATCTCAGCCACCGGGCCAGCGGCCGCGCCGGGTGCTTTCCGGACGGCCCTGCCGGAACCGCCGAGCGGGGCCAATACCGGCGGCGGTGGAGGCGCCTGGTAGGCGGTCGAATCGAGCGCCGCCGGCAGCGGGGCCGGGGCGGGCGGCGATTGGAGACGCGGTGTGGCTGGCGCGGCGTTCGCCGCGGTAGGCGCCGGCGTCGGATATGGCGGCGGGGGCGCTGCTTGAACTTGTTCGGGATTGGGTGTCGAGCGCACCTTCGGCATTTCGAGGCTCGACTCCATTGGTCCCGGCTCCGGCGGCTCGCCGGACTTGCGCAAGACTTGCCCTGAGCCAGGAGCCGGCGCCGCGAGCGCTTCGCCAGACGCAGGGGCGGGTGCGGGAGCCGGGGCAGGTGGGGGGGCGGCGCTCCCACCGGGTTTACCCGGTGCCGCATTGACCACCTCGGGTACAGGCGGCGGCGGGGGAGGTGGCGCCGCTGCCGACACCGCTGGAAAGCCCGCGCGCAAGCGCTCATCGGTGTACTTTGCGTTCGTCCGGTCGGCGATCAGGCTCTGCGTCAGTTTCTCGCGCTGAGCCGCGGTCAGCGCTCGGTTTGGCGGTGGCGGCACGCTCGCCAGGTTGGGATAGTCCGCCGCCTCGCCGGCCGCCAGATTTTGGTTATTACGCGCCGTTTCCGGGTCGGGATCGTTCCTGCTGGCGCCCGTCCAGTCGCGCCAGGTCTCGACCGGATTGCAGGCAACAAGCCCCAGCATCGCCACCAGCATCGCCACCCGGTGCACCTCACGCCTAAGACTTTTTTCGCCGCCCCTGCGGGGCGAAGGGGGCTTGCTGAGCACCATGACCCGCAATTTTCCGACGGATTGGCCGGGTGCCGCGCGCCGGCACACCCTAGAGCCGTGCACATTCTGCGGCCCACGATGTATTAGATCGGCAGCGGCGCGTCACTACATTTGATGGGATGAAGGACGAACCGCTTGAAGCATTGGGTGATGCCCCGCGTACTAAGCGCTCGGCGATCCGGTCCACGAACATCGGCGCTGTGGGGGAAACGGTCATGACGGACAAGAGCCGGGACAAGCGGGGCGCGGAGACCGAGCCGCGCGGAAAGGACCAGCCGCCGGATCTCGCCGAGCTGTCGGAGCAAATGAACAACATCGCCGAGAGGAGCCGGCATCTGGTCGCTGAATTCCTCAAGCGGCAAGCCGCGGGCAACGGGGTCGGGATGGCCGACCCGCTGAGTATCGGCGCTGCCTTCTTCGAGATGACGGCCCGCATGATGTCGGACCCTTCGCGCCTCGTCCAGGCTCAGCTGTCGCTATGGAACGACTACATGACGCTTTGGCAGCGCACCGCTCAGCGTTTCCTCGGCGGCAGCGCGGAACCGATGATCGAGCCGTCTGCCGGCGACCGGCGCTTCCGCGACAAGGCCTGGACCGACAACACGCTCTTCGACTTCATCAAGCAAAGCTATCTGTTGACGGCGCGCTCGCTGCAAGGGACGGTCAAGGATGTCGAAGGCATCGATGAGCGCACCGCACGCAAGATCGATTTCTACACCCGGCAATTCGTCGATGCGATCGCCCCCTCGAACTTCGTGATGACCAACCCGGAAGTGCTGCGGGCGACAATCGAAACCCGCGGTGAAAACCTGCTGAACGGGTTGAAGAACCTGCTCGCCGATCTCGAGCGCGGCAAAGGGCGGCTGGCGATCAATATGACCGACATGCAGGCTTTCCGCATCGGCGAGAACATCGCAGTGAGCCCGGGCAAGGTCGTCTACCAGAACGATCTCTTGCAGTTGATCCAGTACGAACCTACGACTGCCACAGTCAGG
Organism: Allostellaceae bacterium; assembly: GCA_035603555.1. GTDB lineage: Bacteria > Pseudomonadota > Alphaproteobacteria > ATCC43930 > CGMCC-115725 > AP-15. The sequence continues at coordinate 4,500 of DATNKF010000379.1, read as the reverse complement.
CGCCGGCCGCTTCTGATCATTCCGCCGTGGATCAACAAATTCTATATCCTCGATTTGCGGCCTGAAAATTCCTTTATCCGGTGGGCGGTCGCAGCCGGGCATACGGTCTTTGTCATCTCCTGGGTCAACCCCGACGAGCGGCTTGCCGCCAAGACGTTTGCCGATTACATGCGCGAGGGCCCGCTCGCGTCACTTGAGGCGATCGAGCAGGCGACCGGAGAGCGCGAAGCCAATGTTATCGGCTATTGCCTTGGCGGCACCCTGCTCGCCAGTACCCTCGCCTATATGGCGGTCAAACGAGATACGAGGATCAAGAGCGCCACCTATTTCGTGACGATGGTCGATTTCGCCGAAGCGGGCGAGCTGTCCGTCTTTATTGACGAGGAGCAACTCGCCGCCCTCGAGGAGCGCATGAATGAGAAGGGATACCTCGAAGGCCGCGACATGGCGACGACCTTTAACATGCTTCGCGCCAACGATCTGATCTGGTCATTCGTCGTCAATAACTATCTGCTCGGCAAATCGCCCTTCCCGTTCGATCTGCTCTACTGGAACGCAGATTCGACGCGGATGCCAGCGGCAATGCACAGTTTTTATCTGCGCAACATGTATCAGGAGAATTTACTGGTCAAACCAGGCGGCATCACGCTCGACGGTGTGCCGATCGATTTGCGCAAGATTAAGACCCCGTCTTTCCTGCTGTCGACCCGCGAGGACCACATCGCGCCGTGGCGCTCGACCTATGCCGCCACCCGGCTCTACCGGGGGCCGGTTAAATTTGTGCTGTCCGCCTCTGGCCACATTGCCGGCGTCGTCAACCCCCCCGGCAGCAAATACGGCCACTGGGAGAACGACCAGAACCCGCCGACGGCGGAGGAATGGCTCGCCACCGCCACAGCAGTCCGCGATTCGTGGTGGCCGGTGTGGGAGCGCTGGGTCGCGCAATACGCCGGCGGCGAGGTGCCGGCGCGCCACCCCGGTGACGGCAAGCTCAAACCCCTCGAGGACGCCCCCGGCTCCTACGTCAAGGTCCGCGCCGAGGATTGAGTTAGGGGAAGAGGGCGCGGTTCAGTATCAAGGTCCAGCATCAGCCGCAAATTCTGCACCGCCGCGCCCGATGCTCCTTTGCCGAGATTGTCGAGACGGGCGACGAGCACAGCGTGGCGCCGCGCCTCGTTGGCCCACACATAGAGATCGAGGCGGTTGGTGCCATTGAGGGCCTCCGGTTCGAGCTTGCCCTGCTCATTGCTGACCGTGACCGCCACGTGTTCGGAGCCCTCGTAAAAGGCGCGGAGCGCCTCTCGCAAATCGGCGCCGCTGGGCCGGCCGGGCAGATCGTCGAGGTAGAGCGGCACGCAAACGAGCATACCCCGGCGGAAATGCCCGACCGAGGGCATGAAGATCGGCCGCCGCGCAAGCCCCGAAAAACGCTCGATCTCCGGCACGTGCTTGTGCTCGAGACCGAGCGCGTAAAGCTCGAAGGCGGGGCCGCCGTCGCGATCATGCGCCTCGATCATCGATCTGCCGCCGCCGGAATAGCCGCTGACCGCGCTTATCGTGATCGGGTAGTCAGGCGGGACGAGCCCCGCTTGGACGAGCGGGCGCAACAGGCCGATAGCGCCGGTCGGGTAACAGCCGGGATTGGTGACTTTGCGCGACGCCGCGATCTGTCCGGGCTGATCGGTCGACATTTCCGGAAAGCCGTAGGTCCATTCGGGATCGACCCGGTGCGCGGTGCTGGCGTCGAGCAATTTCGGCGCGCCGGTGCCCAGCGCCCCGGCGAGGCCGGCTGCCTCTCGCGCAGCATCATCCGGCAAGCACAGCACGACCAGGTCGCACGCAGCCATCATGTCCTGGCGAGCCGACGGATCCTTACGCTGCGCCTCCGGCAGGCTGCGCAACGCTATCCCGGGCACCAATTCGAGCCGCTTTCGGATGCCGAGTCCGGTCGTACCAGCCTCGCCGTCGATGAAGACGCTCGGGTGATTGCTCGCCATCGGAGTGCCGCTCTGCTTACGGGAGGGCGCTTACTAGCCTAACCGGCAGCACCCGCAAAATGGTTTCGATTTCCGTGGCCCGATATCCTGCGCTATCGTGCGATTCCGCGAGAGGCCTAGGAGGTTTCGATACCGATGACTGAAAACAGCGCACCCCTGCAATGTCTTGCCGGCGTGAGGATCCTCGACCTCACCCAGTTCGAGGCCGGTCCCTCTTGCACCGAGGCGCTTGCCTGGCTCGGCGCCGAAGTCGTCAAGGTCGAGAACCCCAGCACCGGCGAGCCCGGCCGCACGTCTTTCGCCGGGCCACCGGGCGGCCCCGACTCGTTCTACTTCTTCGAGTTCAACGCCAACAAGAAATCGGTCACCGTCAACCTCAAATCCGAGCGCGGGTTGGCTCTGGTAAAGGACATGGCCAAGAAGGCCGACGTGATGATCGAGAACATGGCGCCCGGCACGATCGAGCGGCTGGGGCTCGGCTACGAGGAGATCCGAGCGCTCAACCCCGGCATCATCTACGCCCAGGTCAAGGGCTTCGGCGAGGGCAGCCTCTACGAGAAGAACCTCGCCTTCGACATGATCGCACAGGCCTGCGGTGGCACGATGAGCATCACTGGCGAGCCGGACGGGCCACCGATCAAGCCGGGCCCCTCGCTTGGTGATACCGGCACCGGCATGACGATGGCGATCAGCATCCTGGGCGCCCTTTACGAGCGTCGCGCTACCGGCCGAGGAAGGCGCCTTCAGGTTGCGATGCAGGACGCCATGCTGCATTACATCCGCATTGCGTTTCAGGCTCAGGCGGCTAGCGGCCAAGCAGCGAGGCGCAACGGCTCGCGCAACGCCACCGCCGTCGCCCCGGCCGGCATCTTCCCCTGTGCGCCGGGAGGCCCCAATGACTGGGTCTATGTTTTTGCCCGCCAGCCGGATCATTGGCACCGCCTCTTGAAGGTGCTCGGCCGCGAGGATCTGATCGGCAACCCGAGTTACGACACCCCCAAGGCCCGCGGGGAGCGCATCGCGGAGGTCAACGAGATGGTCACCGACTGGACGAAGCGGCGCGACAAGCACGAAGCGATGCGCATTATCGGCGCCGCCGGCGTGCCGGCGGGAGCGGTGCTCGACACGATGGAATTAATGAACGAGCCGAGCTTCGCCGAGCGCGGCATCCTGCAGACCATGGACCACCCGACGGGGCCCTTCAAGATGCCGTCCTGGCCGGTGCGCTTCGACGGTGCGCCGCCGAGACTGGCGCCCGCCCCGTTGCTCGGACAGCACTCCGCCGACGTCTTCGGCGAGTGGCTCGGGATGAGCGCCGGCGATCTCGAGACGCTGCGCAAGGAAGGGGTCATCTGACCCGAAACGAGGAGAGGAGATACTGAGATGGCGGAATTGACGGGTAACGAGATCCTGGCGAAGTGCCTGAAGGCGCAGGGGGTCAAGGACCTGTTCTTTATCATGGGCGGGCCGATGCTCGACGCCGAGCTGTGCTCGATCAAGGAAGGCATCCGGCTGATCGACACGCGCCACGAGCAGGGTGCGGCCTACATGGCGCAGGGTTATTCGCGGGTGACGCAGGGACCCGGTGTGTGCATGGCGGCGAGCGGCCCGGCGACCTTGAACTTCGGCACCGGCCTCGCCAATGCGCTGATCGATGGCTGCCCGGTCGTCGCCCTTGGCGGCTCGAGCCCGATCAGCCAGTTCGGCCGCCAGGTGTTCCAGGAGATCGACCAAGTCAAGGCACTCGATGGCTGCGTCAAGTATTCGGACCGCGTCCACAACCTGAAGCGCCTGCCGCAGCAGGTGAACTTCGCCTTTCAGAAGGCGCTGAACGGCAAGCCGGGCCCCGTCTATCTCGATTTCCCCGGAGACGTGCTCTACACCACGGTCGACGAGGGCGAGGTCGATTGGAGCTATATGGGCCGGCCGATCATCAAGGCGCGTCCCTATGCCGAGCCCAAGGCGCTCGCGGCACTCGTCGACGCGATCGGCCAGGCGCGCCAGCCGGTCATCGTCTCGGGCAGCGGTGTGTTGTGGTCGCAGGCCTGGGACGAGATGAAGGCGTTCGTCGAGAAAGCTGGGATCCCGTTCTACACGACCCCGCAAGGGCGCGGCGTCATCCCCGACGACCACCCCTTTTCCTACCTGACGATGCGCAACGACGCGTTCCGCGAGGCCGACCTGATCATCATCCTCGGCACCCGCACGAACTACGTGATCGGCCACGCCGCACCGCCGCGCTTCAGCGCCGACGCGAAGATCGCGCGCATCGAGATCGACCCCGAGGAGCTGGGCACCTCGGCGCGCAACATCGACATCCCGATCGTCGGCGACTGCAAGTCGGTCTTGCAGCAACTGTGCGAGGCGGTCGATGCGCGCACCGCCGAGCGCTTCCAGCCCTGGCGGCAGAAGCTGGCCGACGGCGAGGCGCGAAAGCGCATGCGCGCCGGCGGCAATTACCCGACCGACGGTGACATCCATCCGCTGCGGCTGTGCGAGGAGA
>DATNKF010000378.1:0-2837 GCA_035603555.1 Allostellaceae bacterium | reverse complement strand
GCCGCATGGCGACTGTGCCAACGCGGTCGGCGCCGCGATCGCGCAGATCAGCGGCGAGACCGACCAGGTCTACCGCGACCTTCCTCGCGCGGAGGCGATCGCCTTGGCCGAAGTGCTGGCCCAGGACCGCGCCATCGCCGCCGGCGCCGACCGCGCCAGTCTACAGACGGTCGATGTCGAGGACATGCCGCTGGCGTATTTGCCGGGGAACGCCCTGCGCGTCCGGGTGCGGGTGGCGGGCGAGATGGCCTCGTCGGGGCCAGCTCAGCCCGCGACCTCGCCCACTACGTTGTAGACAGCGATCGCCTGGCTCAGGCCCTTGAGGGCGAGGTTGCCGACCTCCTCGAAGGTAACGATCCCTTCGACCGCGGCGGCGACCCGCTTGCTGAGCAGGATCTGGCCGTCCTGCGCCTCGGCGCAGAGGCGCGCGGCGAGGTTGGTGACGGTGCCGATCGCGGTGTAGTCGACACGCTCCTCGAAGCCGATCCGCCCGAGCGTCGCGTAACCCTGGGCGACGCCGATGCCGAAGCCGATCTCGAAGCCGCGCCGGCGCCATCCCGAGATCAGCTCGCCGACCGCGGCGCGCATTGCGACCGACATCCGCACCGCGCGTTCGGCAGGGTCGGGGCAGGGCAGCGGGTCGTTGAAGTAGACCATCAGCCCGTCGCCCGAGAAATGATCGAGGGTGCCCTCGAAGCGGCTGACGAGCGGCCCGAGTGCGGCATGGAACTCGCGCAACACGGTCCAGACTTCTTCGGGCTCGCCGGTCTCGGCGAAGGCGGTGTAGCCGCGCAGATCGCAGAACACGACGACGATATCGCGGCGATGGCTTTCGAGAATGCTCTCATCGCCGATCGAGACGATCAGCTCGGCGAGCTGCGGGGCGAGAAAGCGCTTGAGGCGCCCGACCTTTTCGATCTCGTCAAGCTGTGCTGCAACGCGCTCCTCCAAAGTCCGGTTCCAATCGGCGAGCTCAGCCGCCTGGTCCTGGACAGTGTCGTGCAATGCCTTGATCCGCAGCATCGCGCGTACCCGCGCCGACAAAGCGGCATGGTCGACGGGCTTCGTCAGATAATCATCGCCGCCGCTCTCCAGCCCTTCGATGACGTCCTTGGCATCGGCCTTGGCGGTGACCAGAACGACCGGAATGAACGGCAGCGAGGGATCCGCTTTGAGCCGCTTGACGGTCTCGATGCCGTCGAGCCTCGGCATCATCACATCGAGCAGGACGAGGTCCGGCAAGAGCTCGCGGATCTTTTCGAGCGCCTCGATGCCATCCCCCGCCGTCGCCACCTCGTAGCCCTGCGCCTCGAGCCGCATCTGCAGGATGTCGACATTGTCCGCGACATCGTCGACGACCAGGATCAACGGCGGATCACGCATCACTCCCCCCAAGAAAATGATTCACCACAGAGACACGGAGAGCACAGAGATATATTAAAATTTCTCCGTGTCCTCTGTGCCTCTGTGGTGGACCAATTTTTTAGTCCGGCAGGAATTCGCGGACTTTGGCGAGGAGCTGGCGCGGACTGAAGGGCTTGGCGACATAGCCGTCGCAGCCCGCCTCGCGCGTCTTGGCCTCGTCACCGGAGAGCGCATAGGAGGTGACGGCGATGATCGGCACCTGCGCCAGCTCGGGGATCGCGCGGATCCGGCGCGTAGCCTCGTAGCCGTCGATAACCGGAAGCTGGATATCCATCAGGATCAGGTCGGGATGCTCGCTCTGCGCCATCGCCACCCCTTCGGCACCGTCCACTGCCTCGATCAGCTCGTAGCCCACACTCGACAACAGGTCGCGGATGATCTGGCGATTGTCCTCGGTGTCCTCGATGACCAGGATGCGCTTGCTCATTCCGCCGCCTCCATCATTTCATCGACATGGACGGGCAAGGTGACCCGGAAGGTCGAGCCCTGGCCCAACGCCGACTCGACCGCGATCGTCCCGCCCTGCATTTCGACCATGCGCTTGGAGATCGCCAGACCCAGCCCGGTGCCGCCCTTCTGACGCGTATTCGAATTGTCGATCTGCTGGAACTCGCCGAAGATCCGCTCCTGGTCGGCGTCGGGAATGCCCGGCCCGGTATCGCGCACCTCGAGGACGAACTGGCCGCGATCGGTCGAGCCGCGGATCTCGACCTCGCCCTCGTCGGTGAACTTGATCGCGTTGCCGACGAGGTTCAGCAGCACCTGCGAGAGCCGGCGCGCGTCGCCGTGACCCTTTGGCATATCCGCTTGCAGCGAGGAGCTGAACTTTAGCCCCTTCGAGGTGGCGAGCGGCTCTGTCGCGGTGACGACCGAGCGCACCACCTCTGCCAATGCGTAATCCTCGAGGGTCAGGGTCAATTGGCCGGCCTCGATCTTGGCCAGATCCAGCACGTCGTTGATCAATGCCAAGAGATGCCTGCCGTTGTTCTGAATGCGCTCGAGCACGCCCTTCGGGCGGTCCGGCAACGCCCCGTAGATGCCGTCGACCAGCAATTCGGCATAGCCGAGGATCGCGTTCAGCGGGGTTCTGAGCTCGTGGCTCATATTGGCGAGGAACTGCGATTTGTGCTGGCTGGCGAGTGCGAGTTGCTCGCTCTTGTCGGCGATCTCGCGGAAGAGCCGAGCGTTCTGGATCGCCAATACCGACTGGCTCGCGAGGGTTTGCATCAGCTGCACCGTCTCGGGTGGGAATTCGCCAGTTGCGTGCCGCTGTAGAACCAGCGCCCCGAGGATGCGATCAGGTCCGACCAAAGGCACGATCAGCACCCCGCGATAGCCGGCGGCGAGACTCGCTTCGCGCAGTGGAGCACGCGGCAGCGCGGCCATATCGGGGAGCTGAACCACCGCACGCC
>DATNKF010000377.1:0-6184 GCA_035603555.1 Allostellaceae bacterium | reverse complement strand
AGCCGCTCTTTGGCCGCGGGGCTGTGCACCAGCACGAGGCGCATCGGCTGGCAATTGCCGCTCGTCGGACCGAGGCAGGCCAGCTCGAACGCTGCCTCGACCAAGGTTTCCGGGACCGTCCGCGCCTGCCAATGCGAAAAGGTGCGCGCCTCGTGGAACATCATTGGGAGCAAGCCGCTTACCGCTGGTGTCACGCCCGTCTCCTTTCGCCATTGTGCTTCCCACTATTAGTGACGGCATGCCGCAGGAACGCAATTGGTGACCCTAATGAACGAAAATTTATCGTCGAAATATACCCATTGACATTTCTTTTCGTGTGAATAGCTTCTTATCTACAGCGCCGATTTGAGAACCAGCTTGCGGGCGCTCGACAAGTGCAGCTAAAGCGAGCTGTTCCGCGAACAGCGGCGCGGCTCCCGGGAAGGGATTGCGATGACCAGCCTTTGGGCGCCACTTCCAGCCGATGCGGGCGATAGCGTCACATTAACCATCGGAGAAGAAGAACCGGCCATCAGTTGGCCGACATCCAAGCATCGCATCAATGGTGATCAACAATACGAGAGATATCGGAACCTGCATGCGGCCGAACGCCCGGCACTGCCCCGCATCCAGCCGGGCCAGCTGTGGGTCGTTGAGCAGTCATCGACGGACCCGGATCTGTCGCCGCTCGGGCACCATGCCATTACCTCGGCCAATGTCGTCATCTATGATCGGTCGCTCTATCCGATCGTCGCTGCGAACCTGCCGCTCGGCGGTTACGCCGAGCCCGCGTCATTGCCGGATGGAGTGCCCGACAGGACGTTCGATCGCTGCATCCAATTTGCCCGCGACGGATGGAGCGTTGTGCGGTTTGTCGATCACGGACAGCCGCATGACGCCCGAAGCAGGCGGATTGGTCGATTGGTCGATCGGTTGATCGACGCCGGCTGCCCGTCGTCCCAATCCGTGAGCCTGTTTGTTAATGCGAACGGGAGCCTTCCGCAGCAGACCGAAACAGAACTCGACACGCTCGGGATGGCCATAGACGCGGCGACCTCCGAGGACTGTCTTGCGATCGCTTTTACGGCAGTCGGTGCGGGGGCAGCGCCGCACCTCCATGCGATCTCGTCAAACGGTCTTGCCGGGTAACACCCTCAGCCATTGACGCGGCGGATCAATTCGGCCCAGCGGTCGAGCACCGGCAATGTCTTGGCGGCCGGCTCCGGCGGCAGGGTGGTGACCAATCGAGCCACACCCATGTCGCGATAGCGCTTCAGCAGATCCGCATCCTCGGTGCTGCCGAACAAGGTGATCGGCAGCGCCGCAGGGTCGCGGCCGGCTTCCCTGACCATCTCTTTGAACTTGGGCAGGTAGTCGTTGACGTCGCCATAGGGCGCGCGTCCCGCTATCGGCACCCAACCGTCGCCGTAGCGCACCGCACGCCGTGCCGCATGCGGAAAGGCGCCGCCGACGATGATCGGCGGGTGCGGCTTCTGCACCGGCTTCGGCCAGGTCATCATCGGCGCGAAATCGACGAACTCGCCGTGATATTCGGGCTTCGACTGGGTCCAGATCGCCTTCATCGCCTCGATCCGCTCGCGCATCAGCTTGAAGCGGGTCGCGAAGGCGGCGCCGTGGCCCTCGATCTCCTCGCGGTTCCAGCCGCCGCCGACGCCGAACAGAAAACGCCCGCCCGATACCTGGTCGATCGAGGCGACGAGCTTTGCCGTCTGGATCGGATCCCGCTGCACGACGAGGCACACGCCGGTGGCGAGCTTCAGGGTTTTAGTGACCACTGCCGCGGCGCTCAGCACTACAAACGGGTCCATCACCTCGTAATAGGGCTTGGGCAATTCGCCGCCGCCGGGAAAGGGCGTCTTGCGCGGCACCGGAATGTGCGAATGCTCCGGCGCCCACATCGACTCGAAGCCGCGCGCCTCGAGTGCCCGGGCGAGCTCCACCGCCGGGATCGAATAATCGGTGTGAAACATCGACACGCCAAAATGCATTTTCTCGCTCCTGCTCGTCAGATTCCGGTTCGGGCTAGTCGACCGGTATGAAGACCGAATGCCGGATCTTGCCCTCGACGTGCTGCGATAAATGGCCCTTGCCGGTCGTGTCCTCGACCAGGATTATCTCGCCGGTGCCGATGATCCGGCTCTCGCCGTCGCTGGCGGTGATTTTGACCCCGGCGTCGAGATTGATGATGTACTGCCGGCGCGGTGCGGGGTGCCAGTCGATGTCGTGCTCGGCCTGGGTCTCGCGAAAGATGATGCCGGTGGCCGGCAGGCGCTTGGACAATTTGCTGCCGCGCCGCTCCTCGACCCATTCCACTTCGATGTCGCGGAAATGCGATTGGCCGCCGGCATCGGTATAGAGATTGTGTATGCGCACAGGAGCCCCTCCTCAGAAAAATTCAGCATAGGCTTGCTGCTGTATCTATGCGAAGCCTTCGTTCATCACCCGCCCAATCTCGGAGGCGCTCATGCCGCTGAGGCCCAGGCGCTCGAGCGTGCGCCCCTCTGCGGCGAAATCCTTTCCGGTCATGCCGCGGACGATCGCGACGAGCGCGTCGATCGCCGGCGTCGGCACCCCGCCCGCAGCCCCCAGCCCGCTCATCGGGATCAGTCCGGTGGGAACATCTTCTGTGATGAATTTGTGATCGAGCGAGCTCGGCGTGCCGGTCGCCTGGTAGGGCCCGTCGCTGTTGTAGGTGAGCCGCCGGCAGGTTTCGACGAGGCTCGCCTCGCGCACGCCGTAGACGCGATCGAACCAGTCCTCCAATGTCGGGACGGACGCGCCCAATGCGGCAGCGACGGCTACGCGCTCGCCATTGATCGCCTGGTAGAGGCGCGCGACCGCCGGCGTCACGCCTTCCGCATAGAATCTGTAGGTGTCGCCACTCTCGATCCGCGCTGCGTTGGCAACGCAGTTGGCCACGTGCAGCATCGCATTGGCATTGGATAACCCCGTGTACAGCGCATTGGGCGCTGCGACCGCCTGCGGAAACAAGGGCGACAGGCGCGAGTGCACCGCTGCGATGCGATTACCGGGGAATGCGGCGATCTGCAGCCAGCGCTTGGCGGCGATCGGCCGGATTCGCGTCGGCGCCAGCCGCCGACATGAATAGGGGTAATTGTCCATCTCGGCGACGGTAACGTCGGCGGGGCAGCCTGCCGCGTCGAGCGCGCGGCGGACGATCAGCGATCCTCCAGTGTTGCCCTGGACCAGCAGGACGATCTGACCGTCGCGCAGCAAGGGTGCCAGCGATCGGGCCACGGTCGCCTGGGCATTGCCGCCGGTCACAATGATGATGATTTCGGCGCCGTCGACCGCCGCTCGAAGATCGCTCGTCGCAAGCTCAACGGCGGCGAAGCCGCCCCGCTCGCCCTCGACATCGATACCGCCGAAGGCGCGGATATCGGCAAGCCTGGCATCGTCGATGTCGTGCAGCCGCAGCTTGAACCCGGCGATGCCCAGCTCGGCCGCCAGGTAGATCCCGCCGATCCCGGCGCCGATGATCGCCACCGTTTCGACCGCGTCTTCGCCTGCCACGATTTCTCCCTCGACTTGTGCGGTCCGAAAGTAATCCGTGCGCGCGGTGCTGAACAGCGCCGGTTGACAAGCGCAGCGGCAAGCCATATCCGGGCCTCTGCCCGACATGATCATCCTGCGCGGAAGGGCCCGCCGGCTCGTCGCCCGATCCTGGACCCTCTCGTGGTTCTATTACCGGCTGCACGGCGTGCCGCTCGCCGGGTGGCCCGGCGAACAGGTCTGGTATTTCGCCTACGGCGCCAACATGCACGACCGCGCCTTTCGCGAGCGGCGCCGCATGCGGCCGGTCGAGCAGCGCATCGGACGCATCCGCGGCTACCGCCTGCGCTTCAACCTCGAGGGCCGGCCGAGGGGCCGGTCGGCACCGGCCAATTTGTGCCCGGATGCGGAGGCCGAGGTCTGGGGCGTTCTTTACAAGATCACCCGCCGCGATCTCGTACGCCTCGATTCGACCGAGGGCGTTCCCGGCCGCGGCTACCGGCCGCAATGGTTCGTGGCGGAGGACAACGAAGGGCGTCCAGTCTCAGCCGTCGCCTATATCGCCCCGGGGAAGGAGACCGACGGCAACCCGTCTCTGCGCTATCTGACCCTATTGCGCGAAGGGGCGCGGGCTAACGGTCTGCCCGGCCATTGGCTGCAGTTCCTCGACAGCGTAAAACACGTGGAATGAGACCGAAGTCGCGGAGCGGGCCTCATCCCGTCACCACCGTGCTCGCAGGACGGCGCGATCGGCCTGCGTCTCAGGCCTCCACTGTACCCGAACCCGATCGCTACCTCCAGATCACAAGATTGACAATATCGCAATAATATGGTAGGGTGCGCAGACGGTTTACCCAACTGGCGACGCAAATTGAGGTGGCATTGCAACCTGAAGTCGAGATCCCGCTGCAGACCCCGCTGCAGGTGCAGCGGCGAGCGAATCGCCAATGCAATTTAAGATTGCGGACACTGGGGGCCGGCTACGTGTGTTTGCTGCATGATTCGAGATCAATGTATTCGCACTCTGACCCGCTTCGCCCTCAGCGGACGCCGGAGCGGTTCGGTGTCAGAATGGCTCACAGCCGCACCTGCATGAAAGCACGAGAGGAGCACTGACATGAAGGTGCTGAGGGAAGGTAGACTGATCGACGGGACCGGCGCCGGCCCGGAGCCCGGCATCACGATCGTGATCAGCGATCAAAGGATCGAGGCGGTTACGACCCGGGCCGGGGGCGACTGGCCGAGCGATGCCGAGATCATCGACATCTCCGGCATGACGATCCTGCCGGGGCTGATCGACTGCCACGATCACCTGGCGATGCACGGCTACGATCTGGCGCGGCGCTGGGGGATCGATGAGCCGCAGAGCACGCGAGCCCTTCGCACCGCCAAGGTTCTGCAAGACACGCTTGCCGCCGGATACACCGCCGTGCGTGACGCGGGCGGCCTCGATGCGGGCTTCAAGCGGGCGATCGACGAGGGTTTGATCGCCGGGCCCCGCCTCGTCGTCTCGCTGTGCATCGTCTCGCCGATCGGCGGGATCGGCGACCGGGTCAGCCCATCGGGGTTTTCCTGCTGTGTGCCCAACGACCCGCTGCTCCCCGACGGTGTCGTCAACAGCCTGGCGGATGTGCGCCCGGTCGTCCGGCGGATCGTCCGGGCCGGTGCCGACGTGATCAAATGCGCGACAACCGGTGGCGCCAGCTCTCGTCCCGGTCATGGGCCGCGCGATGGCGCCTTCAATCTCGACGAGATGCAGGCGCTGACCGAGGAGGCGCACGCGCTCGATCGTCGGGTCATGTGTCACGCGCTGGGCGGTCGCGGGCTGCACGTCGCGATCGAGGCCGGCGTCGATTCGATCGAGCACGGCTGCTATCTGGATGGGGAGCCCGAATTGCTCGACATGATGGCCGAGCGCGGCATCTTTTTCGTGCCGACCTTCGCGGTCTACGAATACCACCGCAAATCGGCTCTCCCACATGTCCGCGAGCGCGCGCATCACCTGCAGGAGCACCATGCCGAGAGCCTGCGGCGGGCCTTCGCTGCCGGCGTCAAGATCGCCGCCGGAACCGATGCCGGCGGACACGGTCACCCGAGCAACGCGATGGAGATCGAGTGTCTCGTTAAAGCCGGGCTGACGCCGCTTCAGGCATTGCGGGCGGCGACGGGCTGGGCGGCGGAGTGCCTTGGGCTCGAACGGGATGTCGGCACGGTCGAAAAGGGTAAGCTCGCCGATCTGATCGTCGTCGCCGGCGACCCGCTCGACGACGTGGCCGTTCTGCAGGACCCCGCGCGCATTGCCTTGGTGCTGAAGGGCGGCGAGATCGTCGCCAACCGGTTGGCGACAGCCCCGTGCTAACGGTCCGTTACCTCTCGTATTCGTCGTGCAGCCGAACCCACGCCATCTTGTGGGGTCCGCTCTCGTTGCGCCCCTTGGGCACCAAGTCGAGCCAATGATAAGCAGCATTCAGCATGTCGAGCCCGCGCGCATAGCACGAGTAGGTGTGAAAGACGGCCCCGTTATCATCCCTATAGAAGATACTAATTCCCGGCAGCTCTTCCATCATCGTCTTGCGGGGGGCGTAATTATAAATGACTTCGCCTGCCGCTGATTGTTCGGGCCGGGCCGACACGTGGTAGTCGAAGTTGAAGTCGCTGCCGAAGGACGAGA
>DATNKF010000376.1:0-4069 GCA_035603555.1 Allostellaceae bacterium | reverse complement strand
TCGCCGGACGTGATGAAGAGTGCCGCCTGGGAGAAGGCCGGCGCCTATGGCGACTGGGCAACAAAGATCCGGCCGCTGCTCACCAGCCGCCATCACACCGTCTTTGAGCGCATCGCCTGAGCGAGAGGGGAGAGACATGATTCACATCGTTGCCATCATCACCGCCAAATCCGGGATGCGCGAGGCGATCCTCACGGAATTCCGCGCCAATATGCCCGCCGTTCACGCCGAGAAGGGCTGCATCGAATACGGCCCGGCAATCGACGCCGAGGGGATTGGCAGCTTCCAGACCAAATTCGGCCCCGACGCCCTTGTCGTGATCGAGAAATGGGAAAGCCCCGAGGCGCTGAGGGCGCACGCGACCTCGCCGCATATGGCCGCCTATGCGGCCAAGACCCGGGAGATGATCGCCAGCCGCGTCATCCACGTGCTCCAGCCGGCATGAGGGCGGGCAGCGCGCCGGTTTGCCGTCACCCGACGTCAGACGCCTCCGTCGCCGCGCTGACAGGGGCGGTTAGTGGCCCGAGCCGACGGCGGTTCCGCTTGCGCGCACTGCGGAGGCCGGCGGCGAGTTGCAGGTCGATCCCGCCCCGCTCAAACCCGGTCGCCTCGATCGCCAAATCGGGCTCGACCCGCGACAGCTCCGTCAGCTGCTCCAGCAACAGCCCGCTGTTCCACGCCGCACCCTCGGCGAGGCGGTTGTCCGCGATCATGAAGGCGCGGGCCTTGGCTTCGCTGAGATGGCCGAGGAGGATCGTCGGCACCTCGCGCCACCCAAGCTCCTGGGCTGCGAGCAACCGGCCGTGCCCGGCGATGATCCGCAATGTCGGATCGACGAGGATTGGGACGTTGAAGCCAAAGGCACTGATGCTGCGGGCTAGCTGGCGGACCTGATTGGGGCTGTGCGAGCGTGGACTGGCCGAGTCCGGCCGCAGCACCTCGATACGCCGCCAGACAACCGTCAAGGGCGGGCCGGTACCCGCTTTGGGTTTCCTGATGTGATGGGCCATCATCGGGGCACGCTATCAGAGACTCCTATTATTGTCAATAAAATAATTGATAACACAGATATGAACAGTGATTCGCACGGCGCCCTTAAAGCGCCCTCTCCTGCACCGCGGGAGAGGAAGACCCAGCCCACGCGGCTGGGTGGGTGAGGGTTTACACGGGCCCGACTTCGACAAATTTGAAGTTCATCCGCAATGCGTAAAGCTGTTGTAAATCCAAACTCGCACCATATTCTTGAGCACGCCTCCGATCGGGGGCAACCTCTAGGAAGAACCCCATGTCGCTGCTCTCTTTCACGAAATGTTTCATTGGCGCCGGCGGAGAACAGGCGGCGACTGCGCTGACCACGGCGATGGTCAAGATGGCTCCCGAGACAGCGACTGCAGCAGAACTGAAGAACATGGAACAAGATCTCGACGCGGCCGGGCAGTTGATCAGTCGGCTCCAGCGCGAACTCAGCGATGAACGCCACGCTTACGATGCCATCAACGCCCGTTATACCCAGATGATGGGTGCGGCCGAAAACCTTCAGCACCAAATCGACACCGCGGGCTTCCTGAAGGAACCCTTGCAGGCATCGTTGGCGACCCTGGTCGCGCAGATCGAAGAAATGGTCCCCGAACTAGACCAGGACAAGAAGGACATCGATTCCACCCAAGCCCTATTGACAGAAGCCGAGGCCGCCTATCAGGCGAAGGCGACGGCACTGACCGGTGCCAAGGCCAAGCTCAACCGTGCGAAGAACGACATGATCCATGCCACGCTGGAGGAGCAACGGGCCGCATCGCGTGCCGAAACCGCACGCGCCGTCGCCGGCCTCAGCAGTGCCAGTGGCGGTGGCAGCGGCATCAACGTCGCCCTCGACGCGATGACGCGAACGGCGCAGACGACCCGCGATCGCGCCGCTGCCCTCGACATGAAGGCCAAGGCGTTGACCGGCGCCAAGACCGCCGAAGGAGATCCGAACATCGCCGCGGCAATGGCGGCGGCCGCCGGAACGGCTGTCAATGCGACGGTCGCCGATCGCTTGGCGGCTCTGCAACGGCGCAAATAGTTTAACCATTTATGCGCCAAAACCGGCTTCGCACCGGGTAAAGGTATCGGGGCAGAAGATTAATTACGTCGGCTTGTTCGGGGAAAAAATCGCGAGGAAAGCCGCGTAATTTTGGAGAATTCGGGGCGATTTGAAAACCGGCGCGTGGCAGAGTCCCGGCATGCCTCGCGTGAGGATCAGCATCGTTTTTGAGTCCGGCGCTCGCATCGGCCCTGGCAAGGCGATGCTCCTCGAGAGCATCCGCGATACCAGCTCGATCTCGGCTGCAGCGCGCGAAATGGGGATGTTCTACAAGCGGGCGTGGCTTCTGCTTGACAGCATGAACCAAGCCTTCACTGAGCCCGTGGTGACGGCCGCGCCGGGCGGCGCGGGCGGCGCAACGCTGACGCCGTTCGGTGCCGAGGTCTGCCTATGGGCCTCGAAAGCTTTGTTGGTGCGGCGGCAGGCGGGGCGTTCGCCGGGTCAACATCGGCCGATGTGCTCAAGCTGTTGCTCGGCCTGATCTTGATCGCTGCCGCGCTGAAAGCGTTTTGGCGGCACCAGTGAGTTTTCCTGCACCTGTGGTCCGTGCCTCTCCACACCCTCGAAAAATCGCAGACGGCGCTCCGGCCTACCGCGGCAGGAATGGCTAAACAGCCGTCGGCCGGGCTTGCTCGGACGCTTTGATGGTAAGCCACACATCGCGTGTCACCGTAGCGATGCATGCGAGACGGTCGCGGAAAACGACTTCGATCAGCGTACAGGCGATTTGCTGGTTAGCCCGTCGCAGTGCTTTTCATCTCTGATCCCCTTTCAGCCACCATCGCCGGCCGGCAACCACACACCAAATCGCTTCCACTATCCCAAAAGGCCACGCACCTTGAAGAAAACCGTACAGCGATCCGAGGGCGCACGCGCCAGCAAAGCCGAGAACGAACCATTGGCTGTGATCCTCTAGCGCGTAAAACACCAGCATGGCCGAGACGGCGAACAATCCAAAGAGCGTTAAGCCATCCATTGGGGTAACACTATGTCTTGTGTTTTGCCGCGCGCTCGAAATTTAACCTTTGCCTTGTGAACTCGGGGCTTGGCGCCGAGGTCAGATTCGGAGGCCTCTTTGCCTGCCCGGGCGGAGCGGGAAAACCCGACGAGCAACCGAATGCGCGAACAGTGCCATCTTGTTGCGGTAACGACGATCATTAAATTGCCGAATTGATATGCATGCTCCCGGCCAAGAGCGGTTGCGGGAATGGCCCGCCCGTTGGATCGAGGAGATAACGATGACTGATGGGCATGCGCCAAAACTGCCGGGGCGGGTGCGCGGGCGGCCGTTCGAAAAGGGCCGGTCGGGCAATCCCCTCGGCCGCCGGGTCGGGTGCCGCAACAAGACGACCATCGCCGCCGCGGCATTTCTCGTAGGCGAGTCTGATGCCTTGACCCGCAAGGCCGTCGAGCTGGCGCTCATCGGCGACCCGACGGCGATGCGGCTATGTATCGAACGCATCCTGCCGCCTTGCCGCGAACGCACGGTGAAGTTTGTCTTGCCGCCGATCGAGAGCGCTGCCGACATCGCCGCCGCGATGAAGGCGGTCACCTCGGCACTCGCCGCGGGCGCCATCACCCCGGGCGAGGCGGCGACGATCGCGGCAGTGGTCGACACCTTTGTCCGGGCGATCGAGACCAGCGACTTCGAGCGGCGCCTGAAGATCGTCGAAGACGAGCATGCCGCTCAGCCCGCACATGTGCCGGGAATGTTCGGCACCGGACCGGGTGGGCAATTCAATCTATAGGCGAGAATTTGCTGTAGGTTCGCAGTATACTTCCGCGACGGCCGATCTTCGTAAAATCTGTGATTGCGGTCTTGGCATAGAGCGGCGCCGTCTCGTGGATATCGACCCGGCGGCCTCATCCTTATATTCTTTGGCGAACCCTTGGATGCAGGCGACCCGTGCCGCTCGACATCGTTCCCAGTGTCTGCCCGCACGATTGTCCGAGCGCCTGCGCGCTCGCGGTCGAGCGCCTCGGCGG
>DATNKF010000375.1:0-5300 GCA_035603555.1 Allostellaceae bacterium | reverse complement strand
CTTGTCCGAATATGTCGATAAGGGCCTGATCGAGGCGGAGCTGGTCCCGCAAGGCACGCTCGCCGAGCGGATGCGGGCGGCCGGCGCCGGAATTCCGGCCTTCTATACTCCGGCCGCGATCGGCACCGAGCTCGCCGAGGGGCGGGAATCGCGCGTCTTCAACGGCCGCGAATACCTGTTGGAGCTGGCACTACCACTTGACTACGCCTTCATCCGGGCCTATCAGGCGGACGCCTCGGGCAACCTCCGCTTCCGGCGCTCGCAGCGCAACTTCAACCCGATCATGGCGATGGCGGCACGGGTCACGGTTGTCGAAGTCGAGGAGGACATCCTGCCGGTCGGCGCCATCGACCCTGACGACGTGCATACCGCCGGGATCTTCGTGCATCGGCTGGTCAAGATCCCGCCGCCGCCCGAAGGGTGGTGGCCGCAGCCTCCGGGGAGTGTCGATCGATGAGCGAGAGGGCGAAAGGGCTCAGCCGCCAGCAGATGTGCGACCGGCTGGCGATGGAATTCGGCGACGGCTGGATCGTCAATCTCGGGATCGGCATCCCGACCCTGTGCTCGAATTGCGATTTCGGCGACAAAGAGATCATCTTCCATTCCGAGAACGGGGTGATCGGCTACGGCCCGCTGGCGGTGCCGGGCAAAGAGGATCTGCACCTCGTCAACGCCGGCGGCCAGCACGTCACCTTGCGGCCAGGGGCGGCGATCGTCCACCACGCCGACTCCTTCGCGCTGATCCGCAGCGGCCGCATCGACGTGACCGTGCTGGGAGCCTACGAGGGCGCCGAGAACGGCGATTTCGCCAACTGGAAAATGGCCGGCCAGCCGGGCGGCGGCATCGGCGGGGCGATGGATTTGGCGTCCTGCGCCAAGCACGTCTTTGTCGCGATGGAGCACCAGACGCGCGATGGCAAGCCGCGTCTCGTCGAGCGTTGCGCGATCCCCGCCACCGCCCGCGGTGTGGTTAACCTCGTCGCCACCAATTTCGGGCTCTTCGAGGTCACCCCGGAGGGCCTGGCGCTGCGCGAGCTCGCCCCCGGCGTCACGGTCGACGAGGTGAAGGCGACGACCGGCTGCAACCTGGTCATCCCCCGCGACGTTCCGCCGGTGAGAATGGTCGCGTAGCAGGTCATTCCGGGGCGCGGGTCTGGCCGCGAGCCCGGAACCTATGAACACTGGCCCAGGCTACCTAGGACGGGTTCGTGTTCATAGGTCACGGACATGCCGCTCCGCGGCATTCCGGAATGACAAGCTTAATGCGGGGATAGATCCTGCCCCCGGCCCAGGCGAACACGGCCGATCGCCATTGTGACCGCGGCCTGGGTCGGCTCGACGACCGGGATTTGGACGGTGTCCTCGAGCTGGTCGCGGTAGCGCGCCATCCCGGCGCAGCCCATGACGAGCACGTCTGCGCCGTGCTGGTCGCGCAACCTGCGGCCGACATCGACCATGCGCGTCAGGGTCGCGCGCTCGTCGCCGAGCTCGGTGACGCCGAGGCCGATCGGCAGATCGCCGGCGAGGCGCTGATTGACGCCCATCGCGGCGATGTAGCGCAAATGCCGCGGCACCGCGCCCGCAAGAATGGAGATCACGCCAAACCGGTGGCCTAGGGTCAGCGCGGTCAGGATCCCGCATTCGGCGATGCCGAGCACCGGCTTTTGGGTCGCCTCGCGCGCCGAGAACAAGCCGGGGTCGCTGAAGCAGGCAATGACAAAGGCCGCGGCGTCAACTTCCTGCTCGCGGATCACGCGGCAGAGCGGCAGGATCACGCTATCCGCATCGGTCTGACTTTCGACGCCGGGCGGTCCCTCGTCGAGGGTCAGGCAATCTATCTCGGGCCCGCCGGACATGCGCAGCGGCGCCATCGCATCGTCGATGGCGCGGGTCACTGAAGACGTCGAATTCGGGTTGATGACGAGGATACGGTCCCGCATCGGACTTTTCTTTCAAGCGCCCCGGTCGGAGGCAAAATAGCGCCAATCCGAAGCAGCCGATATAGGGGTTGCCGGTTGAAGATCCGACGGTTGCCGGTGCTGTTTGGCTTGCTGGTATAAATCCTGCGGCGGCTGGCGTACCGAGAGCCGAGCGCGGGGAAGCATCAGGATGATCGATTTGTCTTTCGTTATGGAGGCGGCCGAGCAGGACCCCCTGGTCGTTGCATTCGGTCTGATGGTGCTGGGTGGGTTGTCGACGCATTTCTTGCTGAAAAACCGTCCGTTCGCACGGGCCATCATACGCGTCCTGTTCCTGATTCTTCTGACTGTTGTTCTATTGCAGGCGGATATCGTGCCCTACCAGCCGCTGCATCTGACCGGCTCGCCGTTCCGCGATGCCGTCCACGCCGCGCTGAAGGTCGCATGGTGGTTGTGGGCGGCCTGGTTTCTGGTGGGCTTCCTGCGCGCCTTTGTCATTGTCGAGCACCGCCCGCGCGAGGGCAAGCTGCTTCAGGACCTGCTGGCGGGCCTGATTTATCTGGTCGCCGTCTTTGCCATCATTGCCTACGTCTTCGACCTTCCGATCCAAGGATTGCTCGCTACCTCGGGTGCGGTCGCGATCATTCTCGGCCTGGCACTCCAGAGCACATTGGGCGATGTGTTTTCGGGTGTCGTGCTGAACTTCAGCCGCCCCTATCGGCCCGGAGATTGGATCAGTCTCGACGGCGGCACGGATGGCCGGGTCATCGAGATGAACTGGCGTGCGACGCATGTCCTGACCGGGCGGCGTGATCTGGCGATCGTGCCGAACAGCACGATCGCCAAGTCGAAGATCGTCAATGTCAGCTCGCCGTCAGGGATTCACGGCGTGACGATAACCGTCCAGCTCGACGCCAGGACGGCCCCCGCGGTCGGCACCGAGATCCTGGAGCACGCTATCCTGAACAATCGACTGATCGTGGCAACACCCGCCCCGAGCGTAACCGTAAAGTCGATCAACGCCACCTATACCGAGTTCGAGATAACCTTCTTCGTCGAGGAGCTGGCCTCGGCGACGCGTGCGCAGAATCAATTGTTCGATCTGATTTTCCGTCACCTCGCCGTTGCCGGCATCGACCTGGCAATTGCTGGGAACCAGCCTGACCAGGCCATCGAAAACCAGGCCTCCCGGAGGTCAAAGACGGGTCCCGAAAGGTTGCTCGAACTGGTCGCGATCTTCGCGAGCTTGACAACCGACGAGCGCAAGTCCATCGCGGCCAAACTGAAGCAGAAATCCTATGACCAGGGTGAGACATTGGTCGAACCGGGAACGGTGCTGCAATCCCTGTTCATTGTCGGTACCGGTGTCCTGTCGTTCACGCAGGAGGGAACCTTAGGCGAGATCGAGCTGCTACGGATCGGCCCCGGTGACAATTTCGGCGAGATCGGGATGCTGACGGGGGCTCCAGCCACTGCAAAAATCAGCACGCTGATGCCCGCCACGGTCTACCAGCTGGCAAAGGACGACCTCTCGCCGCTTCTCGAGGCGCGGCCGGAAGTCGCCCAAGAGCTCTGTCGTGCACTGGCCCGGCGCCAGGCCGCGGGTGAACTGGTCGCCTCGACCGAGCTTGCCGAGGCAGTGCCGGCGAACCGTCTGACGACGTGGTTCTCCGCGCGGCTGCATCGCCTCTACGATCTGGCGAATGTCGAATAAGCCATCGCGCGCAGGGCTCGATCGGACCGCGCCTATGCGGGGCGGAAGCCTAGACGCGCATCTAATCCCGCGGACCCAGCCCTGAGCCGTTCTCGCCGTTGCCAGGCGTGCACGCCGTCGGTCACGCGTTCGTAGAAGTTGGCCGGACCGACGGCAGCCTCGATGCCCCCGAGCCGCATCCGCTCTCGCACTTCGTCGCGCACGCGGGCGAAGGCGAAGGTGATGCCTTGGCTTTGCAGCTCCTTGATCGTGTCACGCAGCGCGTCGCAAGCGGTAATGTCGATCAAGTTCACCGACTCTGCGTCAAGAAGCACATGCTTCGCCGGCGGGTGGCTCGCGGCCAGCGCAGCCTTCAGCTCCTCGTCGTGTCGACCGATGCTTGCAAAGAAGAGGTCGCCACCTGGGCGCCAAATCAGCAGCCCGGGGAAGGTGCGCGCCTCGGGGTGGAGCCGGACGTCGCGATAGGCCTCCTCGCCCGGGAGCTGGCCCAGCACCGCGCCGTGAGGGTGGCTGGTTCGATAGATCAGCAGCAGCAGCGACAGCACGACACCGAGGGCGATGCCGTGCAGCACGCCCAATGTCAGCTCTCCGGCGAAGACGATCACGGCGATCGCAAACTCCCGACGATCGCGGGCGAGCAGGTCGCGCAAATAGCCGGGCTTGGAGAGGTGGAGCATTGCTGCGATGACGATTGCGGCAAGCGCCGGGTGCGGCATGCCCCGGAACAACGGCGTCAACAACACCAATGTCAGGAAGCAAAAGAGGGCTGCGACGAGGTTGGCGAGTTGGGTGCGGGCGCCGGCGGCCATTGCCACGGAGGTCTTGGACAGGCTGCCGACGACAAGGAAGCCGCCAAAAAGGCCGCTCAAAATATTGGCGGGCCCGTGCGCGACCAGCTCCTGGTTCGGATCGATATCGCCGCCGCCCTGCATTCCCGCGGCCTTTGCCGCGCCAAGCGCCTCGGCATAGCCGACCAGCACGATGGCAAGCGCGCCGGGCAAGAGGTCCCGCAATTTTGCAGGGTCGAGGTCGGGCACGGCCAGGTGGGGGAGCCCGGAGGGGAGGTCGCCGACCACGCGCACTCCAGCGGCTTCACCACCTAGCAGGCCGACAAGCATCGTGGCCACGACCGCGACCACCAGTGCCGCAGGTATGCGCGGCGCCAGGCGGCGCAGCAGCAGCATCGCCATGAGACTGAGCAAGCCGGTCAGCGCAGGGACGAGCAAGGCGTCCGGCAGATGCCGCAGCACGAACCAGAGCTTGGTGAAGAAGTTGCCGGACGTGCCCTCGATGCCCAAAAGATGCGGTAGCTGACCGATGATGGTGACGCAGACGAGGCCTTCGATGAAGCCTCGCATCACTGGAGTGGGAATGAACGCGGCGACCCAGCCCATGCGCAGCGCGCCGAACAGCAGGAAGATGACGCCGATCAAGATTGCGAGGCTGGAGGTGAGCGTATTGAATTCCGCAGTTCCCTGCGCCGCAATGGCGCCCACGGTCAGCGCGGAGATCAGGCCGGTTGCAGTGTCCGGGCCGACGACCAGCAGACGCGAGGTGCCGAGGAGCGCGTAGGCAATCAATGGCGGGACGATCGTGTAGAGCCCCATAATCGGCGGCACCCCGACGATGCCGGCATAGGCCATGCCCTCCGGCACCATGACCGCCCA
>DATNKF010000374.1:0-3141 GCA_035603555.1 Allostellaceae bacterium | reverse complement strand
AGAAACCGATAAGACAGGCCATGCAGATCAGCGAGGCGCCGATATCGACAATCCAAGGATTGACGAAGTTGGAAATCAAATACTGGGGTACCGCAAAGGACACCCCGCAGACGAGGATCGCGGGCCAGATCTGAACCATGCCCCGCCAGCCGGCAAAGGCGCAGATCAGCCAGGCCGGCACGATCAGCGAAAAGAACGGCAATTGCCGCCCGACCATGGCACCGAGCAGGTAGGGGTCGAGCCCGGTGACGCTGGCGAGACCCGCAATCGGCGTACCGAGCGCGCCATAGGCGACGGGCGCGGTGTTGGCGATCAGCGAGAGGCCCGAGGCCGCGAGCGGCGAGAAGCCGAGCCCGATCAGCACAGCCGCAGTGACCGCGACCGGCGTGCCAAAACCGGAGGCACCTTCGAAAAAAGCCCCAAAGGCAAAGGCGATCAGCAGGAGCTGCAGTCGGCGATCCGACGTTACTCCGCCAATGGCCTGCTGCAGAGTGCCAAAGGCGCCGGTCGCCACGGTCAGCCGGTACATGAAGATGACATTGAGGACGATCCAGCCGATTGGGAAGAAGCCGATGACTGCGCCGAGGACCGTGGCTCGAATTGCCAGCCCGGCCGGCATTGTGAACAAGAAAATGGCGATGATAACAGCCACAAGAAGCGCGATCAGCGCCGCCAGATGCGTCCTGACCGCACCCGCGGCGATCAGGACGAGCAATGTCACGACCGGGATCGCCGCGGCGAACGTCGACAAGACGAAATTGCCGAAGGGGTCGTAAACCTGTTGCCACATGCGCCCCTCCCAACGTTCTCGGCCCGCTTTCTCGGTGATGCGGAGCCGGGAGGCAGAATGCAGACAGCACCCCGTCGCGGCAAGCAGCGACGGCAGCCATCTCGTCCTGGCACGCCATCTTGCGCACTTCGCTCAACGCGAGCGGCTGTCGGCCGGGGTCTTGCCACAATTGTGAGATAAAGAATTGCTTGAGGACCGGGCCACGGCCGGGGCCGCTTATTCAACCGTCAGGGGAGATTTCGCTGCAGATTCGCTGTATTTGAACTCAGGGGCCGGCATCGGATCAATTTCGGGTTGGGCTCTCACTCGATCCAGGCGTTAGTGCCTGGCTCCGACTGGAGGCGCGTGTTAGCAATGGCACCCCGCCAACCCCCCGCCGCCGGAGCCGTCGATGCCTGAGCCTATGCCCGCGATCAGCCTTGTCGCCGTGCCGGGACGTCGGCGCCAAACCCTGGAGATCGCGCGCGAGATCGAGAAGCGCGGCTTTTCCGGCATCTATATGCCGAGCCGGTACGGCAATATGGCGCAGTGCACGGGTTTGGCACTGGCCACCGAACGGATCACCTTCGGCACCGCGATCGCGCCGATCTATGCCCAGACGGCGGAGGAATTCGCGGCAAGTGCGGCCTACATCCACGAGGTTTCGGGCGGCCGCTTTCGCTTCGGCATCGGCGTCGCCCACGGCCCGACCCACCAACGGCTCGGTATCTCCCCGGGCAAGCCTTTGGCCGATACCCGTGTGTTTGTCGAGAAGCTGAAGACCTATGACGGGATCGGCGCGTTGCCGCCGGTCGTGCTCGCGGCACTGCGCAAGCGGATGGTGGCGCTCGCCGCCGAGATCGCCGACGGCGTGCTGTTCGCCAACGCCAGTCTGTCGCATTTGCCGGCGTCGCTCGCCGTGCTGCCGGCGACGAAGCGCGCCGATGCGAATTTCCTGATCGGCAACATGCTGCCGGTCTGCATCACCGAGGATGAGAGCGCGGCCCTGACGCTGCACCGCCGCCGGCTGGTGCGCTATGTGCTGTTGCCGAACTACCGCAATTACTGGAAGGAAGCCGGCTATGGCGAGGA
Organism: Allostellaceae bacterium; assembly: GCA_035603555.1. Classification (GTDB taxonomy): domain Bacteria; phylum Pseudomonadota; class Alphaproteobacteria; order ATCC43930; family CGMCC-115725; genus AP-15. The sequence continues at coordinate 1,280 of DATNKF010000374.1, read as the reverse complement.
GATGAGAGGGATCGAACAGGCCCTCGCCGAAAATCGTCGGGACGACATCGAGCACTACCTGACCGACCGGTGGATCGCCGACAACACGCTCTACGGGCCAGCGGCGAAGGTTCGCGACCAACTTGCCGCCTGGTACGCCGGCGGTCTCAACACGCCGGTGCTCGTCCCCAACTCGGTCAACGGCAATCAGCTGACGGCCCTCGACGAGATCTTCTCGGCCTTCACCGCCTGATCCTGTTCAGGAAAGAAAATGGAACAACGAAATCTCGGGAAGTCCGGCCTCCGCGTTTCGGTGATCGGTCTCGGCTGCAACAATTTCGGCGGGCGCATCGATCTCGAAGCAACCCGCAAGGTCGTCCACAAGGCGCTCGATCTCGGGATCACGTTCTTCGACGAGGCCGATACCTACGGCGACCCGCGCGGCAATTCCGAGGCGTGCCTCGGCGAGATCCTGGGCGATCGCCGCAAGGACATCGTGTTGGCGACGAAGTTCGCGCGGCCGATGGATGCCGCCGGCCGCTTTCAGGGCGCCTCGCGCCGCTACATCATCGCCGAGGTCGAAGCCAGCCTGAGACGACTCAAAACCGACTGGATCGACCTTTACCAGCAGCACCAACCGGATCCGTTGACGCCGATCGAGGAGACCTTGCGGGCGCTCGACGATCTCGTCCGGCAGGGCAAGGTCCGCTACATCGGCTGCTCGACTCTGCCCGGCTGGCAGGTCGTCGAGGCGCAGTGGACGGCCCGGCATCACGGACTTCACCAGTTTGTGTCGTGTCAGGAGGAGTACAGCCCCCTGGCGCGCCGGCTCGATCGCGAGATGATGCCGGTGTTGCAGGCCTACGATCTCGGCCTGATCCCGTTCGCGCCGCTCGCCAACGGGCTGCTGACCGGCAAGTACCAGCGCCATAGGCCGCCGCCGGAAGGCGCCCGTTTGACCTATATGCAGCGGGCCGCTGACCGCTATCTGACCGAGAGCAACTGGGCGGTCGTCGAGCGCCTCGAAGGTTTCGCCGTCGAACGCGGCCACACGCTCCTTGAGCTCGCGGTCAGCTGGCTTGCGCAGCGTCCCCAGGTGGCGAGCGTCATCGCCGGCGCCACCAAGCCCGAACAGGTCGAAGAGAATGTCCGTGCGGCGAGCTGGGCATTGACAGACGAAGATATGCAGGCGATCGATCGGCTCACCGGCTGACGGCGCAACCCTGGGAAGGAGGCCCAAAGATGGACGTAAGACTGGATGGACGCAGTGCGGTAATCACCGGCGGCAGCAAGGGTCTCGG
>DATNKF010000373.1:0-4180 GCA_035603555.1 Allostellaceae bacterium | reverse complement strand
TTGAACGTGTAGGTCTTGCCGCCATCGGTCGGCTGCGGCATCGCCGTGCACAAATCGCATACGAAATCGGTGGTCGAGGAGGGGTTTTCCGGGTTGACCCGGATCAGCACACTGTAGAAGGGCGCCGCTGAATGGATCGTGGCGAACGTCGTCTCGCGATGCGCGTCGAAGCTCGGCGGGGCGTCCGCCGGTATCACATAGGTCAGGATGCCGCCATTCTTTGGCGTTTCGCCCGCCGGTACCGGCAACGGCACCGCCGTAAGGGAAGCGCCGAGGAGCGCCGCCACGAGACCTGATCGGAATTCCATGAGACACCTCCCCGTCAATTCGTTTATTTATCCAGCCACACCGTCGCCAAATCTTGGTTGATGAAATGGCTCGGGCTGATCTTCCAGCCCTTGACGTAGGATTGGTGGGGAATGATCCGGTACCACCACAGCACAAAAATTTCATGCGCTTCGGTGTCGACGACATGCTTCTCGAACTCGCGCATCAGCGTGCGCTGTTTGGCGAAGTCGGTTTCGCGGAGCATTTTTTCGTAAAGATCGACTTCGGCCTGGTCTTCGAACTGGCCATAATTCGCTTCGTAGAACGAGCCCGGCAGGTATGCTTGCACATCGAGCAGCGGGTTCGAGACGCCGTGGCAGTTCGCTCCGGAAAAGACCTCGAAATTGCCGCTTCTCAGAGCCTCGAGATAGGGGCCCGTCGGGACCACGCGTTGCGTAACCTTGAGCCCGATCTTGCTCCACTCATCGACAAGCCAGGTACCGACGAATTTGTAAGGCTGGTCGACACCGCGATTTAACAGCTCGAAGCTCAACCCCTCGGCACCTGCCTCCTTTAGCAGGCGCTTCGCTTCCGCCCGCGATTTCTCGATGTCGGGCCAGAACCCGGCGATCTGCTGCAGCTCTTCCTTGTTCGCCGCCAACGGAGATCCCGGAAAGACGATGCCGCCGACCGTGCGTATATTGGCGATCTTGGCGAGCGCCGGCGCCCCATGCCAACGGTCGATCGCCAGGGTCAGCGCGCGGCGCACCCGGGCATCGTCGAACGGCTTCTTCTTGTGGTTCGGCTGCACCAGGCTGCCGCAGTTCCAGTCGCTTTCCTGCACGGTGACCTTGTCGCCGAGGGCCTTGACGATCTCGTCGCGCGCCGAGGGCGGCAATCCGCGGAACTCCATCGCCGCGCGGTCGCTGCGGATCGCCTCGACCCGCACCGCCTGCTTATCCGCATAAATACCGATGAAGCCGTCGAGGTAGGGGAGGCCTTTGCGATAATAATCAGGGTTTCTGACACCCTTGATCGCCTGCCCGGTCTCGTATTCGGCGAATTTGAACGGGCCGGAGCCCAGGACGTTCTTTTCGTACCAGCGCGGATCCTGGTCGAGGGTCGCCTTTTTGTAGATGAAGGTGAAGGGATCGGCGAGGGCCGGCAGAAATGCGCTCGTCGCGAACTTCAGACGGAAAACCACGGTGGTCGGGTCCGGCGCCTCGACCTTGTCGACCATCGTATACCAGCTCTGGCGCGGGCTCAGCACGCCTTTCGGCGGGTGAATGATGTGCTCCCAACTCGCCGCTATGTCTGCGGTGGTCAGCGGCGAGCCGTCGTGGAATTTGACGTTATCACGGATCTTGAAGACATAAGTCCTGCCGTCGTCGGTCGGCTGCGGCATCGCCGTACAAAGATCGCAGACGAAGTCGGTCGTCGATGACGGGTTGTCGGGGTTGACGCGGATCAGCACGCTGTAGAAGGGCGCTGTTGCATGAAGCATCGCGAACGTTTGCTCGCGGTGACCGTCGAAGCTCGGCGGCGCGTCCGCCGGGATCGTGTAGGTGAGGGTGCCGCCGCGTTTTCCCGCCTCTTCCTCCGGCGGCGCAGCCGCCGCGGCTGCCGCGACGAGAATTGCTACTCCCGCCGCCAACCAAGTTGCGTTGATCGTCATTTCGGCCTCTCGTCGGAGCTCGTGTCAGGGAACGGCAAGGCCGCTCGTCAGCTGCGGTGTCCGTGCCGCCGTTACTGTCTCGATCCCAATCTCATTGCGGCGGAGGCAGGCCGCCAGATGTGCGGCGTCCCCGGCCGGTTCCAGCGCCGGCCGCGATTTGGCGCAGGCTTCGATCGCATAGCGGCAGCGCGGGCGGAACGAGCACCCGGCATCGAGCCTGGTCAAATCGGGCGGCTGGCCCTCGACGGGATCGAGCCGCGCCTGGCGCGGCCGGTCGAGCCGCGGCACCGAGTGCAGCAGCGCGATCGTGTAGGGATGCCGCGGGTTGTGGTAAATCTCGACGGCCGGTCCGCTTTCGATGATGCGGCCGGCGTACATTACGTTAACCCGGTTGGCATAACGCGCCACCACCCCGAGATTGTGGGTGATGATGATCAGCGCGACGTCGAGCCGGCGCGTCAGGTCTTTCATCAGTTCGAGGATCTGGGCCTGGATCGTCACGTCGAGTGCGGTCGTCGGCTCGTCGGCGATGATCATCTTCGGGTCGCAGGCAAGCGCGATTGCAATCATGATGCGCTGGCGCATGCCGCCCGAAAGCTGGTGCGGATATTGTTTGAGGCGGCGCACTGGGTCGGCGATGCCGACCAGACCGAGCAACTCGACCGCACGCTTCTGGGCGGCGGCTCGGTCGGCCCCGCGATGCTGTTCGAGGGTTTCAGTGATCTGCCGCCCGATCGTCAGCACCGGGTTCAGCGAGGTCATCGGCTCCTGGAAGATCATGCCGATGTCGCTGCCCCGCACCTGGCGGATCTCCTCCTCGGAGAGCCGCAGCAGGTCGCGCCCGGCAAAGATGATCTGGCCCTCCGTGATCCGCCCCGGCGGATCCGGGATCAGGCGTAGGAGCGAGAGCGCGCTTGCGGTCTTGCCCGAGCCGCTTTCACCGACGATCGCGACCGTCTCGCCGCGTTCGACGGTATAGGAAATGCCGGCGACAGCAGGCACGACACCGGCACCGGTGCGAAACTCGGTGCGCAGGTTCCGGACTTCTAAGAGTGGCGGCAAAACACCCGCATCTTCCTCCCGCTCAACCTTTCCGGGTCGTGTTCTTGTCTACGCCGCGAGTGTCGTATCGAGCGGGGCTCGGGCTGTCAACGGCGGCAAGGGGGTCTTCACGCCCCTGCCGGCGGCCGCTAAGATCGCCCCGACGTCAACGTCAACAGCGGCGAGGAGGACCAAACAATGCCGATCTCAATGTATCACGCATCAGTGCCGGTATTTTTGCAGCTGCTCGGCGGCCTAAAGGGAGTGATCGAAAAGGCCGAGGCGACGGCCACCGCAAAGAAATGGGAGGAGAACACGCTACTGAACTGGCGCCTCTATCCCGACATGTTCACTTTCGCCCGGCAAGTCCGGCAGGCGAGCGAGCACGCCTTCGGCGCCGGACGTGCCGCCGGTGTCGCAGTGCCCGAACTTCCCGCTATCGACAACAGCCTGGCGGAGATGAAGGCGCGCATCGACAAGACGATCGACTTCCTCAAGGGCCTGCGCGCCGACCAGCTCGACGGCAGAGAAGATGGGCAGGTCACCATCACCCAGGGCGGCCAACCGCGCAACTTCCGCGCTCAGGTCTACCTCTATCACTTGGCGATGCCGAACTTTTATTTCCATATCACAACGGCGTACAATATTCTCCGCAGTCTCGGCATCGACATCGGCAAGCGCGACTTCATGGGCCAGATGCCGTCCTAGTTGCTATCCGGAACCCTCATCCACCCAGCCCTTGCCGGCTGGGTCCCCCTCTCCCGCATTGCGCAATGCGGGAGAGGGGCTGGAAAGCGCAAGGCGTCACTCCGAAAGCCCCTCGCCCGCTCTTTCGCAGGGCTGTCCGAGGAAATGTTGCGGCGAAAAAAGGGGGAAATCGCCGCCCAGTCTCGTCTTGGCCGCGCTCGTCCCACGGCTGTCCGGTTGAGGGAAATCGGTTGTTTGCAGCGACCCGAGAACAACTCCGGGTCCCCTTGACCGGGCTTGTCCCGGTCATCCACGGCTTCCCGGCGGTCCACAGCCTCCCTCCAAGACGTGGGTGGCCGGAACAAGTCCGGCCACGGGGAACTCTGGTTGTGTCGGTCATTTCCGGCACCTGCTCTCGGTTGCCCACGGCTGTCCGGTTCAGCATTTCACCGGCCATCCACGCCTTGAGACGGTAGAGACAAAGACTGTGGATACGCGATCAAGTCCGCG
>DATNKF010000372.1:0-2180 GCA_035603555.1 Allostellaceae bacterium | reverse complement strand
CGGCGCGAAGGTAAAGGCGCCGCCGCCGTTCATCAAGGCGGCACCGCCGTGGGGGAAGGAGCCGGAAATGCACGAGGTCTTCCCGGGCCACACGGCCTGGCATTTGCATGAAGCGCAGATGGCACCGCGATCGGTCGCAGCGCCGGCAGCGATCACGAAACGTTCACAAATTAACCTTAACATGTAATAACGCGCTATCGACGATGCTTCGAACGTCGTACCAACGAGGCTCTGCCCGACCGAACTCGAAGCGGTTCGCGGGTCGACCAGCTCGTGTGCACATTAATTCACGCCGATCTTCAGGGAGTTTCAGTCATGGTAGACACTGCGCAATCCGCCAATGGCGGCTTTGGTTTTCTTACCGATCTGATCGGCATCCAGATGCGCAATATGGAGGCAATCCGGCAGGCGCAGCAGAAAATGCTCGAAGGGATGAGTGTGCTCGCCAAGCGCCAGACCGAGATCATCGAGGGGACCCTGCGCCGCTCCGTGGGCGAGCCCCCGGCCGCGACGTCCTCGGACATCCGGTCGGTCGTCGGCCATCAGATTGAATCGCTCAAGACCACGATCCTCGAAAATCAGACGAACTCGAACATCCTTTCGGAGATGGCGGCGCGCAGCAGCGCCGAAGTAGCCAATATCCTGCAATCGCGAATGATGGCCGCACTGGACGAGTTCAAGACGGCGCTCGACCATGCGATCCCGTAGCCGACCTCGCATTCCCGAGCGGTAAGCCATGTCCATCAAGCGGTATACCGCCATCGCGCTGCTGCTGGCGGCGACCTGGTTCGGCTGCGGTGCATGGGCGGCCGACCCGCTCGGGCGTTTCCCGATCGATCCGGCCGAGGTTTCGGTCTCCGGCATCTCCTCGGGCGCGTTCATGGCCAACCAGCTCCACATCGCCCATTCGGCCGGGATCATCGGCGCCGGTATGATCGCCGGCGGCCTCTACGGCTGCGCGGTCGACAGCATATCCGAGGACGGCGTCTTGGCGCTGGCGAGCCTGGCAGTCGGGCCGTGCATGTCGGTGCCGACCCTGCTGCGGCCGGTCGATTTCTATGCGCGGTTGACGGCTGACCTGGCGGCGCGCGGCTGGATCGACCCGCCCGGGGACCTCGCCCGCAGCCGGGTCTATCTGTTTACCGGACAAGCGGACAAGGTCGTCAACTCCAAGACGATCGAATTGGGTACCAGCCTCTATCGCACTCTTGGCGTGCCCGCCGCGCAGGTGAAATTCCGCGACCGGGACCTGCCGGGAGCGGGTGCGGGGCATTCGTGGGTGACAAAGAATTTCGGCAATGCGTGCGATGCCAATGCCAAGCCGTTCATCAACGATTGCCATTACGACCAGGCCGAAGAGTTGCTGCAGACGATTTACGGCCAGTTGCAGCCGCCCGCCGCCCGGCCGGCCGGGCGTATTGTCGTCTTCGACCAGACGGAGTTCGCGCCGGGCGGGGCCGCGGCGGCAAACGGATTACTCGACACGGGCAGCCTTTACGTGCCGAAGGCCTGCGAGCCGGGAGCTGCACAGCGTTGCCGCCTGCACGTGGTATTGCACGGCTGCCTGCAATCGGCCGAGGTGCTGCGCGACGAGTTCTACACGAAGATCGGCGTCAACGAATGGGCCGACACCAATCGCATCCTGGTGCTCTATCCGCAGGCCCACGCCACCACCGTCGCGGAACTGTCGTCACAAGATTCCTCTTCGCTGTTCAACACCAACCCGAATGGGTGCTGGAACTGGTGGGGCTATGCTGGCGACAAGCAGTTCCTGACCAAGCAAGGTGTGCAGGTGCGTGCCATCTGGTCGATGGTGCAGCGGGTGACGGGCCAAGGGAACTGATCCCAAGGTTCCGCGGGATCCTTCGCGCGACGTTCTCCGACAGCTAGAGAATGCCACATAGGCGTTTTTGCTGCTCTCGCCAGGAGAAGGGCAGAAGACTATCCGCGCGTGTGATACGTTTTCATGGCTCTTCGGTCGCGGGTCCTGGGTGCGCGGCAATCGAACCAGGCCCGATAGTGCGCGAGGCGCCGAAGCGGTGCGGTCCCGCGCGAGCGGGCAAAGGTGGGTGGGCGAGGCGACCCGATGACGATGCTCGACGATACGATGACAGATCTACGGCAAACCGTTGCCGCGCTCCAGCGGGAGCTCGACGCGCGCACCGCCGAGCGCGACGAGG
>DATNKF010000371.1:0-11141 GCA_035603555.1 Allostellaceae bacterium | reverse complement strand
CGCTGTCGATCGCCGCATTCATGGCGATGTCATTGCACGACCCGGAAGACGGCTACTACGCGCGGGGGAGCCCGATCGGAGCGCAAGGCGACTTCGTTACTGCGCCGGAGATTAGCCAGGTCTTCGGCGAGCTGATCGGGTTGTGGTGCGCCCTGATGTGGCAAAGGCTGGGCGAACCCGATCCGGTCATCCTGGCCGAACTCGGTCCCGGCCGCGGCGTGCTGATCGAGGATCTGCTGCGCGCCGCTGCCGCGATCCCGGCATTTCGCCAGGCCCTGCGCCTCCATCTCGTCGAGGCGAGCCCGGCGCTGCGTGCCGAACAGCAAACGCGGCTGGCCGAATTGCGTCCGGTTTGGGTGTCACGGTTCGAGGATTTGCCGGAAGCGCCGATATTGCTTGTCGCCAACGAGTTTCTCGACGCGCTGCCGATTCGTCAGTTCATGCGCGGCCAAGCCCAATGGTCGGAGCGGATGGTGGCGCTCGACGACGACAATCGCTTCGTCTTCGTCGATGGGCCCGAAAGCCCCACCGCGAGTTTGCTGATCCCCGCGGTGCACCGGGACAGCGTCCGACCGGGCAATGTGGTAGAGATCTGCCCGACTGCCCTCGCCATTGCGGCCGGGCTCGGCGCTCGCTTCATCCGCCGGCCGGGTGCGGCGCTGTTTGTCGACTACGGGTACTTTCCGAGTGCGCCGGGCTCGACGCTCCGCGCGCTCCACCGGCATTGCGCGGTGTCGCCGCTGGCAGCCCCGGGCACCGCCGATCTCAACGCCCATGTCGATTTCGCGGCCTTTGCCGAGGCCGCGCGTGCAGGCGGAGCCACGATTTACGGCCCCGTGCCGCAGCAACGGTGGCTCAGGGCGCTCGGCGCCGAGCAACGCGCTGCGGTGCTGCGCGCCCGGGCGTCATCGCGCCAACGGCAAGCGCTCGACGCGGGTGTGAGGCGCCTGCTAGACCCAGATCAGATGGGCACCTTGTTCCAGGCCATCGCGTTGACCTCTCCCGGTCTGCCGCCGCCGCCCGGCTTCGAGGCAGACCGGTGATGAGTGGTATCCGATCGGTGCTCAGGTCGGCCCTCGACGCGGATGCCGGGGTCCGCCACGGCTTTTTCACCCGTCTGGGGGGTGTCAGCGAAGGCCCGTTCGCCTCGCTCAATTGCGGCTTCGGCTCGGGCGATTCGCCGCACCGGGTCGCTCGCAACAGGGCGATCGCGATGGATTGCCTCGGCCTGCCTGCCGATCGACTGGTGACCGCGCGCCAGATCCACAGCGCTGCGGTCGTCACCGTGGACCGGCTCTGGCGTCGCGAAGAGGCGCCGCGCGCGGACGGGTTGGTCACCGCGATGCCCGGTATCGTGCTCGGCGTGCTCGCGGCTGATTGCGCGCCGATCCTGTTTCACGAGCCGGTTGCCAAAGTCATCGGCGCGGGGCATGCGGGCTGGCGCGGCGCTCTTGCCGGCATCGCCGAGGCCGTGGTCGCGCAAATGACGGCGCTCGGCGCCAAGCGCCACCGCATCCGCGCGGCCATTGGCCCATGCATTGCCCAGAGATCTTACGAGGTTGGTCCGGAGTTTCCGCAGCCCTTCCTCGCCAATGGCCACGGCGCCGCGAGCCGTTTCATCCGGGCGCCGCGCGATGGGCACTTTTTATTCGATCTGGGGGGATATCTTGCAGACCGTATCATTCGCGCCGGGGTCGGGACGGTCGAGGTCGTGCCGCACGACACCGCCGCGGAAGAGGAGCATTTCTTCAGCTACCGGCGCTCTTGTCTGCGCGGCGAGCGCGGTTTTGGGCTCGGGCTTTCGGCGGTCGTTCTCGAAGAGTAGCTCATACCGCGCGCACGCCTCCTCTTGACCCCCCGCGCACTCCTCACGCATAGCCGGCGAGCCGCCTTGGCCGCGGCCCTTGCAGCGGCTGCCTGCCAGCCGCTGCCCCACCCCTTCGCGGCGGACGCACCGCGGCCAGGCTCCCCGATCCTGACCCTGCGCGACAGCGCCAGCGTGACGATTGCACCGGTCCAGGGCACGCCCCGGGCGACCGCCGAGAAGCTCGGGGCGGCGATGGCCAGCGCACTGCAGCAGCTGGAAATTCCGGCGAGCGATAAGGCTGCGAGCATCGGCAGCTACGAGCTCGTCGGCAAAATCACGACGATGCCCGCGTCCGGGGATAAGGCGGTGCTCGTCGCGGTCTGGGATTTGCGCGAGCCGTCGGGCCTTTCACTTGGTGAGCGCACCGAGCGGATCGAGGCTCCGATGCGTGATTGGGAAGAAGGCGTGCAAGATGCCGTCACCCGTCTTGCCGCATCGAGCGCAGTGCGGCTGGCTGCCATGCTACAGGACGAGGCACCGGCAGAGGCCGAGACGGGCGGGCAAACACGGCTGCTGATCAGCGGCGTCGACGGTGCCCCAGGCGACGGCACAGATTCCCTGCCGCGAGCCATCACCGAGATCCTCAGACGACAGGATATCGCCGTTGTCACCGATCCGGAGGCCAAGGCAGACCTCGTCCTTCGTGCTACCGTCGTCGTCGCTAAACCAAAGGAGGGCAAGCAGAACGTCAAGATCGTCTGGTACGTGCGCCGTAAGGATGGCGGCGAGATCGGCACCGTGGGCCAGGAAAACGATGTCCCGGCCGGCCTGCTCGATGGCCCGTGGGGGGACGTAGCCTACATGGTCGCCGTCTCGGCGCAGGACGGGATCGTGCAACTGGTTGCCCGCGGGGCCCTGCCGCCCACCGGCAAGTCTTGAGCCGGGCGATTGCCAACCCGCCGCCGGGTGGCTACATTTCGGAGACGTGAAGCCGTGGGGTGGCACCCGACGGTGCGGATATTCGCAGCCGATTAATGAAGATCCTCGCCTGCAACAGCAATCGGCCGCTCGCCGAAGCGATCTCGAACTACCTCGACCTGCCGCTTACCAAGGCGAGCGTCCGCCGTTTTTCGGACATGGAGGTGTTCGTCGAAATTCACGAGAACGTACGCGGCGAGGATGTCTTCGTGATCCAGTCGACTTCCTATCCTGCGAACGACCACCTGATGGAGCTCCTCGTCAGCCTCGACGCGTTGAAGCGCAGCTCGGCCCGGCGTGTGACCGCGGTGGTCCCCTATTTCGGCTATGCGCGACAGGATCGCAAATCAAGCGCGCGCACCCCGATCTCGGCCAAGCTCGTCGCGAACATGATTACCGCAGCCGGCGCCGACCGAGTGCTGACCCTCGATCTCCACGCCGGCCAGATCCAGGGCTTCTTCGACATACCGACCGATAACCTGTTCGCCGCGCCGGTTTTGGTGAAGGACATTCGAGATCGTCACTCCCGGCAAGAACTCATCATCGTCTCCCCCGATGTCGGGGGCGTGGTGCGCGCCCGGGACATCGCCCGACGCCTCGACGCCGACCTCGCGATCATCGACAAACGCCGCGAGCGCGCCGGTGTTTCCGAGGTGGTGAACATCATCGGCGATGTCGCGGGGCGTCGCTGCATCCTGATCGACGATATCGTCGATACGGCGGGAACGCTGTGCAATGCCGCGGTGGCCTTGATCGAGAGCGGGGCTTCCGGGGTCTACGCCTATGTCACCCATGGGGTTCTGTCGGGAGATGCGGTATCACGCGTGGCCGACTCGCCGATCCAGTCGCTGGTCATCACCGACAGCATCGTGGCGACCGATCCGGTTCGGGCGGCGCACAATATTCGCCAGCTGACGATTGCACCGCTGATGGGAGAGGCGATCCGACGGATCAGCGAGGAGCGCTCGGTCTCCAGCCTGTTCAACTGAGTAAAACGATAGCCCGGATCGGAAGACGCCGGCGCCTGCGGCGCTGTCGGCATTCGTCCGGCCCGGTAAACCTTGCACCGGCTCATGACGCCGGCCACAAAGGAGCGAAAGTCTATGCCCGAGATCACTACCCTGAGCGCCGAGCGGCGGGCTCAGGCCGGAAAAGGAGCTGCACGGGCGACGCGCCGCGCGGGGCGCGTCCCCGGAATAATTTACGGTGGCGATCAGGAACCGTTGCCGATCAGCTTGGAGGCGCGCGAATTGTCGCGAGTTCTCGTCAAACGCGGCTTTCTCGCGATGATCGTCGAAGTCAACGTGGATGGCAGCGTCCACCGTTCTCTGCCGCGCGATGTGCAATATCATCCGGCGACCGACGCGCCTTTGCATGTCGATTTCATGCGCGTGGGCGCCAATTCGCAAGTCAAAGTCGTCGTACCGGTAGTGTTCGTCAATCAAGAGCTATCGCCCGGGCTGCGCCGTGGCGGCATCCTCAACGTCGTGCGCCACGGCATCGCCGTGATCTGCCAGGTGGAGAATATCCCCGAGCGGCTGGTGGTGGACCTCAGTGGGCTTGAAATCGGCGATAGTGTCCACATCAGTGTGGTGAGCTTCCCGCCCGGCTCGCGGCCGGTTATCAGTGACCGCGATTTTACGATTGCCAGCATTGCCGCATCCTCGGCGGTGCGCGAGGAAGCTGCCGCCGCCACCGGGCTTCCCGCGGCCGAGCAACCTGCCGCCGCCTGAGCTTCGAGGCGGAGTTTTGCGGCGTCTACGATCGGCGGGTGATGCGGTTAGTCGTCGGCCTCGGCAACCCGGGCGCTCGCTACGCTCGGAATCGCCACAACATCGGCTTTATGGCGGTCGACGCGATCGCCCGGCGGCACGGTTTTTCGGGCTTTCGCAGCCGGTTCAAGGGCGAGCTCGCGGAAGGCCAACTGGGCGGCGAGCGACGGCTGTTGTTGAAACCACAAACCTTTATGAATGCTTCGGGGGAGGCGGTCGCCGAAGCGGCACGATTCTTCAAGATCCCGCCGGCAGAGATCATTGTGATCCACGACGAGATCGACTTGCGCCCGGGCAAGCTCCGCGTGAAATGCGGCGGCGGCCACGCCGGCCATAACGGTTTGCGCTCGATCGATGCGTCACTCGGGCCGGATTTCTGGCGGGTGCGGATCGGCGTCGGGCATCCGGGGATCAAGGAGCTCGTCGAGCCTTATGTCTTGCAGAACTTTCCGAGCGAAGAGGTGAGCCTCTGGGTCGTGCCGCTGCTCGAAGCGGTGGCGGAAACGATCGGGCTTCTGGTATCCGGCGCACCCGACGCCTTTATGAGCGAAGTGGCGCGCCGCTTTACGCCGCCGGACACGAATCCGGCAAGCGCATTCGGCCGGCCCGAGCCGGACTGAAGTTCAGCTGCATGGGGTTCTCCTGCGGTATCGTCGGATTGCCGAATGTCGGCAAGTCGACCCTCTTCAACGCGCTGACCGCAACGGCGGCCGCAGAGGCGGCCAATTATCCGTTCTGCACGATCGAGCCCAATGTCGGCCGCGTCGCCGTGCCGGACGATCGGCTGACCGTCTGCGCCCGTTTGGCGAAATCGGTCGACATCGTCCCTACCCAGCTCGAGTTCGTCGACATTGCCGGGCTGGTTCGCGGCGCCTCCCGCGGTGAGGGGCTCGGCAATCAGTTCCTGTCCCATATTCGCGAAGTCGACGCGATCGCTCACGTGCTGCGCTGCTTTGCAGACGACAATGTCACCCATATCGAGGGCTCGCTCGACCCGATCCGCGACGCCGAGACGGTCGAGACGGAGCTGATGCTCGCCGACCTCGAAAGCCTCGAGCGGCGCGCGTTGCACCTGGTCAAGCGTTCCCGCGGCGGCGACCGGGAGGCAAAAGCGCAGCTGGAGGTTGTAGAGGCTGTGATCGCCGTGCTGGGCGACGGCAAACCGGCACGAGACGTGGTCGTCAGGCCCGAACAGCAAAAAACCCTGAGGAACCTTCAACTACTGAGCATCAAGCCGGTTCTCTATATCGCCAATGTGGATGAGGCCAGCGCCGCCGCTGGCAATGTCGAGAGTGGCCGTGTCGCTGAGTACGCCGGCAGCCGCGGCGCCCGCTCGGTGGTGATCTCGGCGGCGATCGAAGCCGAGCTGGCGCAACTCGCCGAAGCGGACGAAAAGCGCGAATTTCTGGCGTCACTGGGGCTCGAGGAGCCCGGGCTCGCGCGCGTCATTCGTGCCGGCTATGGGCTCCTCCGCCTGGTGACCTTCTTCACCGTCGGCCCGAAGGAAGCGCATGCCTGGACGGTGGAACAAGGTACGAAGGCTCCCCAAGCAGCCGGCAGGGTCCACAGCGATTTCGAGAAGGGCTTCATCCGGGCGGAAACGATCGCCTATGCCGATTTCGCCGCGTATGGCGGGGAGCAGGGTGCCAGGGATGCCGGCCGCATGCGCCTGGAGGGGGCGGATTACGTCGTCCAGGACGGCGACGTGATGCGCTTCCGGTTCAACCTCTGAGAGCGATCCACCCCGCAAACAGGATCGGGTTGCGCCGCGGCTACCGTGGTCGTTGGCGAAAGGCGCGCGCGCTGCAGATCAAACGTCATTGAAACGTCACTGTCCCGTAACCACGGCGCAATGCGCCGCGGTTCGAATGGCGCCGGCTATGTTGCCGGTCAGGGGACATTTGATGCGAATTCGCCGCCAGCTTGCGTCGACCTCTCGCCTGGCTGCCGGGGCAGCCGGGCTGTGCCTGCTCGCCGGAATGGGCTTTCCCGAGACGAGCCTCGCGCGCGACGACGAGCGATCCGACACCGCGACGCCGATCGAACATCTCGTTGTGATTTTTCAGGAAAACGTCTCGTTCGACCATTATTTTGGAACCTACCCGGTCGCGCTCAACCCGCCTGGGGAGCCGTTTTTCGAGGCGAGTGAAGACACGCCCTCGGTAAATGGGCTGGGTACACTGGTCGACAAAACTCCCGAAGGGGTTCTGCTGACCGACAATCCCAATGCCAACAACCCGGCAAACAACCCCAACGCGATCAACCCATTCCGCCTCGGCCGCTCCCAGGCGCCAACCTGCGATCAGGATCATAATTACGGGCATGAGCAACAGGCCTTTGACCAGGGCCTGATGGATCTCTTTCCCCTCAGGGTCGGAAGCGCCTCCTGCAGCACCGCCTTTTCCTACGGGAAAGGCAAGGGCCTCGTGATGGGTTATTTCGACGGCAACACGGTGACGGCCCTATGGAATTACGCGCAGCATTTCGCGATGAACGACAATTCCTTCAGCACGGTTTTCGGACCCTCTACTCCCGGATTGCTTAATCTCGTGGCCGGCAACACCTATCCTGCGACGGTCAGCGGCGGTACCACCTCCGGCGTGGTGGCGATCACGAACGGCGTAGGCACGGTCGTGGGCGATCCCGATCCAACCGGTGATGTCTGCTCCAGGACCACCGCGACGGTCCGGCTCGGCGGCAAGAACATCGGCGACCTCCTGAATGAGAAGAAGGTGACATGGGGCGCCTTCATGGGCGGCTTCGATCTGACCATTACAAATCCGAACGGGACCATGAAGTGCGATCGGTCGAGCCCGGCCAGCCCCTCTAACGGAGGTCCCACCAAAGATTACATTCCGCACCACGCGTTCTTCCAATACTGGGAATCGACGATCAATCCGATGCACACTCGGCCGAACTCAGTGGCGAATATCGGGACGTCTAGCGACGGCGCCAATCACCAATACGATTGGCACGACTTCTTCGACGCGCTGAAGTTCGGCAACATGCCTGCCGTCAGCTTCCTCAAGGCGATCGCCGCCGAGGACGGCCACGCTGGATATTCCGATCCCTTGTTGGAGCAGGGCTTTCTGGTCCGAACGGTCAACGCGATCATGGGGTCGCGACTTTGGAAAGCCACCGCCATCGTGATTCTGTACGACGACTCCGATGGCTGGTACGACCATCAGATGAGCCCGATCGTCAACTCGTCCGCGGTCAACACCACAAGCACGTCGAACAGCGACGAATTGAATGGACCGGGCGTGTGCGGTAACGGTCTGCCGCGCAACGGCATCCAAGGACGTTGCGGCTACGGTCCGCGACAGCCGTTGCTCGTAATCTCGCCTTTCGCCAAGAAGAATTTCGTCGATCATACGCTGACCGATCAAACTTCCGTCCTACGGTTCATCGAGGATAATTGGGGGACCGGCCGAATTGGTGGGGGATCGTTCGACGAGCTCGCGGGGCCCCTCACGAACATGTTCGACTTCGACAGCGACGAGTTGGGTGAGCGCCAGCGCCGGCTCCTCTTGGATCCTGGCACCGGACTACCCCGGTAGTCCCCTTATTCCAACCTACTCCCGCGAGTTGGCAGAGGGAGGCTTGGGAATCCGACGAGGTAGCACGGAACCGTTCGGCCGGCACCGATCGGACACCGAGATCCTTCAGGCTTCGGAAAAGAACAGGATCGCGCCGTTTGCCTCGTTCGCCGGGACGATGAGGCCGCCATCTGGCAACTCCTTGAAGGCGATCTGG
This sequence comes from Allostellaceae bacterium, assembly GCA_035603555.1. Taxonomy (GTDB): domain Bacteria; phylum Pseudomonadota; class Alphaproteobacteria; order ATCC43930; family CGMCC-115725; genus AP-15. Next base: position 2,828 of record DATNKF010000371.1, on the reverse strand, counting down.
CGCTGCTCGAAGTAATCCGCCGTTTTGTCGCGCCGCTCTACGGCGAGTTCGAGCGAGACGATCCCGGGCAACGCGAATTCGGGGCCGAGATCGATCCCGGGATGCATCGTCGCGAAGTCGTCGAGCGTGCTGAACACAAGCCGGTGTCGTCCGACACGGATCGTGGCGACGGTGTCGGTCGTCGTCACCTGCTGAATGCCGAACAACCGGTCATAAGCCGGTAGAAGCGGCGTCGTGTGCTCGACCAGCACGTGGATGCCCTTCAATCCATTGGCGCCGTTCGGATGGTCAAGCCAGTCGGGCCGCCGCATCAGCTCTGGCGTCAGGTGGGTGCAAATAAAGCAGTCGAGCCCCGGGGTCTCGCCCGGCGGGAGCGCAATCAGGCTGAAGCGGGGCATGACTGTTCCTTCCGGCAGCTCGATCTGCCGGCTGAGGGGCCTGGACTCGGAGGGGTGGAGCTGCAACCGCTGCAGTGCCGCACGCGTCTCCTCCGGCGCCGCGGCGGGTGCGAAAGCTGTCGCCATCAGCCCTTCGCGATGGGCGAGAAAGGTGTCGAGACCCTGAACGAAGTCGCTGGGATCGACGATGCCGAGCAGCTCGATGTAGTCGGACGCGAACATGATGCAGTAATTGCCGGTGCCTTGGCCGATATGGCGGCCGCGCGGCGACAGCGTGAAGCCGAGACGGCTCCAACCCGCGTGTGCAAGTTCGAGATCCCGGACCCCGATGATCACGTGGTCGATCCCCGCTAGGACATTGGTCATCCGCCGTCCTTTCTTTAGGTCTGGGACGGGCTCACTCCCTGCCTTCCGAAAACAGCCCGAGCAGCCCCGCTCGCGAGGCCGAGCAGATGCCACGCTCGGTTATCAGTCCCGTCACCAGCCGCGCCGGCGTGACATCGAAAGCATAGTTCACCGCAGGGCTGCTGGTCGGCGTGAGCCGGACGGCGATGCGGCGCCCCTCCTCGGTCCACCCTTCGACATGGGTGACCTCGCGGCTGTCGCGGCGCTCGATCGGGATTGCGGCACCACTCTCGATTTCCCAGTCGATGGTTGGCGAGGGGAGTGCAACGTAGAACGGGATGTCGTTGTCGCGGGCGGCCAACGCCTTCGTGTAGGTGCCGATTTTGTTCGCGACATCGCCGCCGGCGGTGGTTCGGTCGGTGCCGACGATGCAGAGATCGACGAGGCCCTCCCGCATGACATACCCGGCGGCGTTGTCGACGATGACGGTGTGCGCGACGCCGTGCTCGGCGAGTTCCCAGGCGGTGAGGCCGGCACCTTGATTGCGCGGCCGCGTCTCGTCGACCCAGACGTGGACCGGGATGCCGGCGTCATGGGCGCGGTAGACAGGGGCGAGCGCGGTACCCCAATCGACGGTAGCGAGCCAACCGGCGTTGCAATGGGTCAGGACATCGACCCGCCCCCCTCCGCCCCCCTTGTGCCGCCACACGTCGGCGATCAGCGCAACGCCATGCTCTCCGATGGCGTGATTGATCGCGACATCTGCCTCGGCAATCGCATCCGCGCGCACCACAGCTGCAGCGAACCGGCGCTCCTCAGGTACGGCCTGCAGCGCGCGTTTCATCTCCGCCAGCGCCCACCGCAGATTGACCGCAGTCGGACGGGTCGCGGCAAGTTTTGCCATCGCGGCGGCGAGCGCCTCATCGGAAGGATCTTCGGCGACTGCCAGCGCCACACCGTAGGCGGCGGCGGCGCCAATTAGCGGCGCGCCGCGGACCTGCATCGTGCCGATCGCGCGCGCCGCATCGGCGACCGTTGCCAAGCTCACGATCACGAGCTCATGCGGCAGTCTCGTCTGATCGATAATTTCGACGGTGCGACCGTCGGCCCCGAGCCAGATCGTTCGCATCGCTCGGCCTTGAACGTTCACCTATCCTCCTTCAGCGCTCCGGGGCTCGGAGGGCGCGTCCGGCGACCGCGTCGAGGCGAGCCAAGAGTTCCGGATCGCGCCGCTCGGGCGCGGTGATCAGCGCCTGGTCGAGAGCCCGCTGGCAACCCTGCCGGCATGGCTCGGTTTGCACCGACAGCAACGGAACCACGCTCCTGATCAGCGCCTTGGCCTTCTCAGCATTGGCGAGCAGGACCCCGACAATCATATCGACCGTAACGGCGTCGTGACCGGGATGCCAGCAGTCGTAATCAGTGACCATCGCCACGGTCGCGTAGCAGATCTCCGCCTCGCGGGCGAGCTTTGCCTCCGGCATATTGGTCATGCCGATCACGTCGCACTTCCAGGAGCGGTAGAGCTCGCTTTCGGCGAGGGTGGAAAATTGCGGCCCCTCCATGACGAGATAGGTGCCGCCGCGCTTCAAGGTCATGCCGGCGCGGCTCCCGCCCGCGACGAGCGCGTCGCCGATCCGGCCGCAGACCGGGTCCGCGATCGAGACATGCGCAACACAACCCTCTCCAAAAAAACTTTTGGCGCGGGCGAAAGTCCGGTCGATGAATTGGTCAATCACGACAAAATCGCCCGGGGCAAGCTCCTCGCGCAGGCTGCCGACGGCGGAGAGCGATACAATTTGGGTCACCCCGCAGCGCTTCAGCGCATCGATGTTGGCGCGAAAGTTGATCTCGGATGGCGGCAGCACATGACCGCGCCCGTGGCGCGGCACGAAGACGACCGGCTGGCCGGCGAGTACCCCGAAGCAGAATTCGTCGGATGTCCGGCCAAAGGGGCTTTCTACGCCTCGCCATTCGACATCCGCGAGCCCGTCGATGTGGTCGAGCCCGCTGCCCCCGATGATGCCGATTACTGGGCCAGCCATCCGCGCTTCAATGAACCGGCGCCCAGATCTTGCGCTTCAT
>DATNKF010000370.1:0-2922 GCA_035603555.1 Allostellaceae bacterium | reverse complement strand
CGGCACCGCACAACGGCCGGGCGACATCGTCACCTCGATGTCGGGACAGACGATCGAAGTTTTGAACACCGACGCCGAAGGTCGGTTGGTGCTGGCGGACGCGCTATGGTATTGCCAGGATCGCTATAAACCCCAGCTGATTATCGATTTGGCGACCCTAACCGGCGCGGTTATCGTGGCTCTGGGCCATCATTGTGCCGGTTTGTTTTCGAACAATGACGAGCTCGCGAGCCGGCTGATCGAGGCCGGGAAGACGGTCGGGGAGGAGGTCTGGCGGCTGCCCCTCGACGAGAGCTACGACCGCGATATCGACAGCGACGCCGCCGACGTCAAAAACATCGGCGGCGGTCGTGCTGCCGGAAGCATCATCGGCGCGCAGTTCCTCCAGCGCTTCATCAATGATGTCCCCTGGGCGCATCTCGATATCGCGGGGACGGCGTGGTCGTCCAAGGATACCGCGACCGTGCCGAAAGGGGCGACCGCCTTTGGCCTGCGCCTCCTCGACCGATTCATTGCCCAGCACTACGAGAAGGCGTAGAGCGCATCCCTTTGGCGGATATCGGCTTTTACCACCTAATATCGACGCCGCTCGAACGCGCCCTGCCCAAGCTCCTCGAGCGGGCCTTCGCGCAAGGCCACCGGATCGTCGTCAGGGCGGGGTCGACCGAGCGTGCGGAATATCTGTGCGCGGCGTTGTGGACCTACGAGGAGGCGGCCTTCCTGCCGCACGGCTCGGTCTCCGACGGCCATGCCGCGCTGCAGCCGATCTGGCTGACGCACCGTGAGGAAAACCCCAACGGCGCCTCGCTACTGGTGCTCGTCGACGGCGTCGAAGCCGAGGATCTCCAGTCCTACGCGCGCTGTCTCGACCTCTTCGACGGCAACGACGCCGATATGGTCGAGGCGGCCCGCGGCCGCTGGCGCCGCGCCCGCGATGCCGGCCACACCCTAACCTATTGGCAGCAGACGCCGACGGGCTGGGAGCGCAAATCTTGAGAAGCGACCTTTCGGCGATCTCACCGCGGCTGAGCTGCGCATAGCGCAGCTCATCGATGGCGCAGCACGAGACGCCCTCGAGCGGCACGCACAGCGAATAACGGCGGTGGGTAGAGCGTGCCGACCATGGCGAGAAGGGCGGCCACATCGATCCGTTTGTTCACCGATCAGCTCCTCTCGAAGGGCGGACCAAATCTCCCTGCTGGCAGGGAGAAACGCTTCCGAGCGTCCCGAAAAGCGTCCTCTCAAAGTTATAATCATAGATAAATCAGATTGTTGACGGCAATTTGGCGAGGCCGCTGGCAGCGGAATTCGAGGCGCCAAAACGGGCCCGGCAGCGGAATTGGCAGCGGAATTTGACACCGAGCCAGATGGCGCTTAAATCGCATGTTATCCAACTTGATAATTGATAATATAGTACGAACAGCATATATAGACACCGGTCCGGCATCCGCAAGGGGGCGGGAATCGTCTGCGCACTCAGCCGAGGAGATTCTCGTGTGCGGCGCGCTCGGCCATCGGCACGACGACAGCCCCCATTATTAAGCCGCTACCGGCAGACCGGCCGTCCATGGCGCCGAACCCGCTGCGAAGTTGCGTATCAGGAAATCCCGCAGAACGGCGACGCGGGAGGCGCGCGGGAGGCCCGGCGGCATCAGCACATTGAGCGTCCCCGGCGGCGGGTTCCAGCCAACGAGCACGGCAACCAGGCGGCCGGCGCGCAGCGCCTCCCAGGCGAGGAAATCGGGCTGCAGCGCGATCCCGATGCCGGCCAACAGGGCACCTTCGAGCGCCTCCGCGTTGGTGGCGCTGAGCGGCCCCCTGACCGTGACGGCCTCTTCGACACCCTCCGCGTTCGTGAAATGCCACCGATCGCCGGTGGCGAGGTAGTTGTAGCCGAGACAGGCATGGCTTTCGAGGTCGCGCGGCCGCTGCGGCGTGCCGTGCCGCGCAAAATAGGCGGGCGCGCCGACGACCCAGCGCCGAACCGGGCAGAGGCGGCGGGCCACCAGGCTCGAATCCGGCAGATCGGCGATGCGCACTGCGATGTCGATGCCTTGGGCGACGAGATCGACGATGCGGTCGTCGAGTTGCAGGTCGACCGAAACCTCGGGGTAGGCGGCAAGGAAGGCGGGCAGTGCCGGCGCTACGTGACGCAGGCCGAACGACATCGGCGCTGCCAGTCGGACGCGGCCGCGCGGCGCCGCCGATTTGTCCTGCGCTTCCGCCTCGGCTGCCTCGCTCTCGGCCAGGATGCGGGCGGCGCGCACCGCCAGCACCCGGCCGGTTTCGGTCAGCGCGAAGCGGCGCGAAGTGCGGTGGATCAGGCGCTCGCCGATGCGCGCCTCGAGGCGTTGCAATGCCTTGGACACGGTCGCACCGGAAATGCCGAGCTCGCCGGCGGCGCTGGCGAAAGAGCCGGTTTCGGCGACTTTGGCGAAGATCGCCCAGCTCTGGAGATCCGGAAGGGGCATGTTCATCCCCAAAAATGGAAAGCGTGTCTTTCCATTTTTTCTGTTTTTGGAGCACGGGTCGAGGACCATCTGCCTGCCTTCGAGGCCCTAGACTAGATGGGCCAGTTACTGAGGAGATGCCGATGTCCGAGCTCGAAATGCTGAGTCCGGGGATCCGTCGCTACTTCCGCCTCCGATCAATATCGAAGCGCTGGCGAACGCCGCTGTTATACAATTTAACTATTATTTACGCGACCCGTTCAAGCGACCGTGACAGACTCCGGTCACTCTAGGACGACGGAGGCTGGCGCATAGTCTCGAAAATTTAGCACCCCGTCAGTGAGTTACCTATCAGACACGATAGTCCCGCCACCCTTGGAGCGACCGGCACCGCCACGTTTAGTGCTTGTCGAAGTGGCCCGACGCGAAAGGAGGAGTTTATGAAGATTCTGATGGTTCTGACCTCGCACGA
>DATNKF010000369.1:0-5559 GCA_035603555.1 Allostellaceae bacterium | reverse complement strand
ACGGCAACGCAGGATATTGTGTCCGCAGCCAACCAGACACCAGGCCTCGTCGGGGTCTTCTCGCTGTTCAACACGCGCACCCCCAAGGTCTATGCCGATATCGATCGGGTCCGCGCCGAGATGCTCGAGGTTCCGGCGAACCGCGTCTTCGAGACATTGCAGGTCTATCTCGGCTCGGCCTATGTCAACGACTTCAATTATCTCGGGCGGACCTACAGGGTCACGGCGCAGGCCGACGCACCGTTCCGCGATGAGATCCGTGATATCGTCAATCTGAAGACGCGCAACGACAAAGGCCAGATGGTGCCGATCGGCTCGGTCGCCCGTTTCCGCGACATCACCGGGCCCTACCGCGTGCCGCGCTACAACCTATATCCCGCCGCCGAAGTCCAAGGGAGCACATTGCCCGGCTACTCGACCGGATATGCCCTGGCGGCGATGCAGCAGCTCGCCGCCGAACGTCTCCCTGACGGTTTCGGCTTCGACTGGACGGATCTCGCCTACCAGCAGAAGCTCGCCGGCAACTCCGGCCTTCTGGTTTTCGGAGCCTCTATTGTTTTCGTCTTTCTCGTACTGGCGGCCCAATACGAGAGCTGGAGCTTGCCGCTGGCGGTGATCCTGATTGTGCCGATGTGCCTGCTCGCTGCGGTCAGCGGTCTGTTGTTGCGTGGGATGGACGTCAATATCCTGGCACAGGTCGGGTTTGTCGTGCTGGTCGGGCTCGCTGCCAAGAACGCGATCTTGATCGTCGAGTTCGCGCGCCAAGCCGAAGACGAAGGCAAGAACCGGTTCGAAGCCGCCGTGCAAGCGGCGCGTACCCGGCTGCGGCCGATCCTGATGACCTCCTTTGCCTTTATCTTGGGTGTCGTGCCATTGGCCATCGCCACCGGTGCTGGCGCCGAGATGCGCCAGTCGCTCGGCACCGCCGTGTTCTTCGGCATGCTCGGCGTCACTGGCTTCGGCCTCGTCTTCACGCCGGTTTTCTATGTCGTCGTGCGCGGGCTGTTCGGCGCGCGCGAGAAGCTGGCTACCGTAGCCACTCTGCCATTGGCCAAATCCGCCGAGTAGCTTTTGGCCGTCGGATCTTTCCGTTGGACCGCTGCTCATCGTCCCCATCGCAGAATGTCTGCCGATGCTCGTTAACCCTGTCATGACAATCTTTCGCGTTCTGACTTGGTGTTGCGTCATTGCTTTCGCGGTCTTGTCGTTGCTGCCAGCGCAAGAGCTCGCCGATTTGTCACTGCTGCCGGCGCTGGAGATGGCGCGAACCCGCCTTCCCCCCACTCGAGCACTTCTTTGCCTATGCCGGGGCGGCGGCAATCGCGATGGCGGGCTACGGTCCGAGCCGAGGCAGCACGCGGATCATCGGCGGGCTTTGGATGTGCGCCGGCATCCTGGAGTATCTGCGGCACTTTTCGCCCGGTCGGCATCCGTGGATCGAGGATTTCGCGGCGTCGGCGCTGGGAGCTTTGTGCGGCGGGCTCGCCGTCGCCCTCCTCTGGCGTCGCCCGTTGGATCAGCCGCGTTGAGGGGTCGGGGCAGCGCGTTTTGCACTCTCCCGAGTGTGCCCACCCACTAACCAAAATTACATAATCGGTTACTAGAATTCACAAATGCGAGGGGGTGACCCTGCAGACCACCTGAAAGGAAGTGACATGCCGGATTTTCCCGCCGACCTCAAAAATGAGGCTTCCGCCTGGCGGCAGAAGCGCGAACCGACGAAGCTGGAATGCGGGCTGCTGGGGGCGCTGACCGCGACGATCGCCCTGGGGGTCCTGTTCTGGCTCGGTGTACAGTTGTCGATCCTGCAGTTGATCGTTCTAATCACCTGATCATCGGGCAGGCACCGACAATCTGAAACTCGTCGGCAAGCCTTATCAGCGCGAAGAGCTGGCAAAGCAGCTCAGACTGGTAATCGGCCGATAGTTTCAGCCCGCGTCCCACAGCTCGCGGATCTGCTGCAGCTGGCGGGCATCGGGCAATCTGCCGAGGCCGGCGGCGAGATTGTCTTTCATGTGATTGGGATTGCCGGTGGCCGGGATCACGCAGGTGACGGCGGGCTCGGCGAGGACGTATTTGAGGAACAACTGCGCCCAGCTTTCGCAGCCGAATTCGCCTGCCCATTCGGGGAGCGGGCGCCCGCGGACGCGGCGGAACAGATCGCCGCGTTCGAGCGGCTGGTTGGCGATGACGGCGATGCCGTGCGCCGCGGCCACCGGCAGCAACTCGGCCTCCGGCGCGCGTGTCGCCAGCGAATAGCCCAGCTGGACGAAGTCGATGCCCGGCTCGCCGGCGAGAATGCGGGCCAGCTCCTTCAGCGCTCCGGTCGTATAATGGGTGATGCCGATATAGCGGATCTGGCCCGCCTCCTTCATCCGCCGCAGGCTCGCCAGATGCGTGCGCCAATCGACGAGATTGTGGATCTGCATCAAGTCGATGACCTCTGAGCGCAACAGCAGGACCGAATCCCGCATCTGCTCGAGCCCGCGCTCGCGGCCCGTCGTCCACACCTTGGTCGCGAGAAAGGCGCGCGGCCGCGCCGCTTGCTCCGCCAGAAGATCGCCAGTGACCGCCTCAGCCCGGCCGTACATCGGCGAGGTGTCGATCATCCGGCCGCCGGCATCAAGCAGAAGCCGCAGAACTTCGCGCAACGGGCGCCTGACCGCCGCATCGGCGCCGACATCAAAAGCCCGCCAGGTGCCAAGGCCGATCACCGGGATTGCTTCCCCGGTCGATGGGATCGGACGCGTCAGCATCAGCGCCGCGGCGTGGGCGCCTCTCGCTGGGCGCTGCCGAACTCCTGGAAGAGCGCGTCGCGCACCGTATCGAGGTCGAGCCCGTGCGCGGCGATCAGCGGGCTCGTCTCGACGATGATGTCGTCGATGTCGCTGATCAGCTTGAGCCGCTTGTAGAGGTCCTCGGCCCGCAGCCCCAGCCCTTCGCCGAGAATTTCCATGAAGTTGACGACCTCGAAGCTGCGTCCGTCACCGACGTCGCACAGCTCACGATGGCAAGCATGATAGATTGTCGCTAATGTCGTCACCCCGGCATCGGCGACCGCGGCGAGCTCGCGCGCGACCAGCTCGCGCTTGAAGTCCGGCAGCACCGCCAGGCTGTTCGCTTGCGTACCGACGCGCGGCACATCGATTTCGACCAGCTCGACGCCAGGAACGATCGACAGCAGCTTGCGCACCGCCGCCTGCACCGCCGGCAATACCGGCCGCTCGTGCAATGCCACACGCTTGCCGACCCGGTGCTTCATCAGCCGCGCGAGGGTCTCGGCGTGATCGGCGAGAAAAACCAGGAACGGGTTCAGGTCGAACGGCCGCGCGCCAAAACGGGTCTCATAGCTCGGCAATGCCACTTCGCCGATCTGGACCTGGCAGCTCGGGCACCACGACAGCACGGTCGAGGTCCCTGCCGCGGCGAGCCCGTCGATCGTCGCATAGCCGATCCGCCCGGTGTTGGCGAGATCGCCTTCGCGGAACTGGTAGACGCCGCAGCATTGGCCGGGGCCGCCCATGACCTCGTAGTCGACGCCGAGGAGATCGAGGATATCGAGACATAATAACGCGATGTGCGGGGTCTTCAGGATGTTGCACCCGGTATAGAAAACGACATCAGGCGGGCTGCTGCGCGGTGTTGGGGACTGCCCTTTGACGCGGGCTAGAGTGTCCGGCGGCAGCTGCAGTCGCGACAGGATGCGCACGCCACGGCTCATCGTCTGGAAGCCGCGGCGCCAGCGGGTATTGAGCGGCGCCTCGCCGGCCTGAGCCCGGGCGAAGCCGCGGGCGAGCTGCACCATGAAACGCGCATTGATGCCTTCGGGGCAGGCGGGGATGCAGTTGCCGCTGCCGCTGCACACCGAGGCCCAGCGCGCCGCCTCCGCGGTTCCGCTACCGCCGGTGATCAAATCGACGATGCCGCCCGTGATTTCCGTCGCATCGGCCTCGGCGAGCCCGGCCGGCGCCACCATGGGGCAGGCGCGAAAGCAGTCGCCGCAGCGCGTGCAGGCATCGGCAATCGCCTCGCCGCGCGCTCTGAAATCTTCGAGATACCGGGCGCCCGCGCCGATTTCGGTCATGCTTTCACCTGAAGCTGCTGGCATCCCCTACCATCCCTGCTCATCCACCCTAATCCCGCTACCCCCGCTCCGTATATCTCCGGTATGCCGCTCGACACGGCGGAAATACGCAGCATGGTCTCACATGGCTCGTACCGTTCGCAATCCGAAGAGCGACACCCGATCCGCCCGCGCAAGGCGTACCGCCCCTCTGGCGCACTCGTGACGACGCCGTCATGCTCTCTGCCAAGAGCGCTTCCGACGTATACCCGGTCGTGGCGATCTTAATCTCTCCTCAGGCATCCCATTCGGCACCCGGGGGCGCAAACGCATTACCTATCGCCCGGCTCGGCTAGCAAGGCCGCTGGTCGAGTGAGGCCAGAGTTGGCTAACAAGCGAGGCGCAATTTACCCCGATTTACCACGGCAAACGAAACTTAACTCACCCCGGATCAGCACAGATGCTTAACTCGTCGGCTGGCGAGGGCTTGTGGGCTCTCTCCGAAAAGGGAGAGGGGATGCGCGTTGCTGCTTAGCTCGATCGAGGACCCCGCGCTGTGGTGTTCAGCCTGATGAGCATGACCCGGACTACGGGACCCATATGATCAATCGTCTACTTCCAATCGAAGTAGTTGTTTACGAGTTAGCCGGTGGTAAGGGGAAGATAAAGTAAAGCGTTGCTGGCGATAACGAGGAAAGACGTGATGACGCTGCACAATCATTTTCATTCATTCCTCGACGAAGTCCATCGCGAGGGCCGTTACCGGGTGTTCACCGATCTCGAGCGGATCGCCGAGCGCCAACCTCATGCCACCTGGCGCAGCAGCGGTGGCTCCCGCGACGTCGTGGTATGGTGCTCGAACGACTATCTCGGGATGGGACGCCATCCCGCCGTCATCGAGGCCATGGTCGAGACAGCCCGGCAGATAGGCGCCGGCGCCGGAGGTACCCGCAACATCTCCGGCAATAGCCATGCCGTTGTCGCGCTCGAGGCGGAGCTCGCCGATCTGCACCGCAAGGAGGCCGCGCTCGCCTTCTCTTCCGGCTATGTGGCCAATGAAGCGGCGCTTGGCACGATCGGCCGGCTGCTGCCGAATTGCCTCATCCTGTCGGACGAGAAGAACCACGCCTCGATGATCGCCGGGATTCGGGCGAGCGGCGCCGAAAAGCGCATCTTCCGGCACAACGATCTCAGCCATCTCGAAGCGCTGCTGCGCGAGGCGGGGCAGCTCCGTCCCAAGGTCATCGCCTTTGAATCGCTTTACTCGATGGATGGCGACATTGCGCCGATAAAGCGCATCTGCGATCTGGCGGCGAAATTCGGGGCGCTGACCTATCTCGACGAGGTTCACGCCGTCGGTCTTTACGGCCCGCGCGGCGCCGGCATCGCCGCCCGGGATGGCGTTATGGACCGCGTCGACGTCATCGAAGGGACTTTGGCCAAAGGTTTCGGTGTGGTGGGGGGTTACATCGCGGCCGATGCGGTGATCTGCGACG
>DATNKF010000368.1:0-4609 GCA_035603555.1 Allostellaceae bacterium | reverse complement strand
TCCGGGCCCGCGGCCTTTGCCGAGGCCGGGGTGAGGCCCGCCGACATCAAATACGCCTCGATCTACGACAGCTTTACGATCACCGTCTTGATGCAGATCGAGGATCTCGGCTTCTGCGAGAAGGGCCAGGGCGGCAGGTTTGTATCCGACGGCAATCTGATCTCCGGCACCGGCAAACTGCCGTTCAATACCGATGGCGGTGGGCTGTGCAACAACCATCCGGCCAACCGCGGCGGTCTGACCAAGGTAGTCGAGGCGGTGCGCCAACTGCGGGGCGAAGCCCACCCCGCCGTTCAGGTCAAGAATTGCGACTTGGCGATTGCCCACGGCACAGGCGGCTCGCTCGGCACCCGGCATGGTGCGGCAACGGTGATCATGGAGAGGGAGTGAGGCCATGGCGAACGAGGAGCGCAAGATCCAGGCCCCGCAGCCCAACCCCGAGACCAAGGCGTTCTGGGACGCGGCCGCCGCTGGCCGGCTGATGATCGGCAGATGCACCGCCTGCAGTCAGGTCCATTATTATCCGCGCGCAATCTGCCCCTATTGCCTCAGCGACAAGACCGAGCTGCAGCAGGCCTCGGGCAACGGAACGATCTATACCTATAGCGTCATGCGCCGCGCGCCGATCCCCTATGCGATCGCCTATGTGACATTGCAGGAAGGGGTGTCGATGATGACGAACATTGTCGATTGCGACCTCGACAAGATCAAAATCGGCCAGGCCGTCCGCCTCGTCTTCAAGCCGAGCGAAGGCGGCCCGCCGGTGCCGATGTTTACCCCCGTATGATGCCTCAAGGAGAACAGGTCTGATGGATACGATCGAAGCAGTGATTGCAGAGCGACCGCGGGCGATGGATCCGGAGGAATGGAAGGTCCGGGTCGACCTCGCCGCCTGCTATCGCTTGATCGCCCACTTCGGTTGGGACGACATGATACTGGGTCATATCTCGGCGCGCGTGCCGGGCAGCGATCGTCATTTCCTGATCAACCCTATGGGAATGTTGTTCCCCGAGATCACCGCCTCGAGCCTCCTGAAGCTCGATCTCGACGGCAATCTCGTCGAGCCCTCGGACTACGAGCCGAATTACGCCGGGTTTATCATTCATAGCGCCGTCTACATGGTGCGCGAGGACGCGGGTTGCGTGCTGCATACCCACACCGAGGCCGACATCGCTGTCGGCGCTCTCGAAGAGGGGTTGCTGCCGCTGAGCCAGTGGGCGATGCCGTTCTACGGCAACACCGGCTATCACGATTATGAAGGCGTCTCGCTCGATCTCGACGAGCGTGCCCGTCTGCAGCACGACCTCGGGCCGCACCAGGTGTTGGTGTTGCGCAATCACGGTCTGTTGACCGTCGGCCGCAATCCTGCCGAGGCGTTTTGGCTGACCTATCATTTCGAGCGCTCGGCCGAAGCACAGCTCAAGATCCAGGCGGCTGCGGCGGCCGGCGGCAAGATTGTCACCCCGCCGCGCGAGGTCTGCGAGGAATCCTCCCGCCGCGTCGGCGCCGACGGCGGGCGGCGGCTCGCCGGCCAGCGCGAATGGCCGGCCCTGCTGCGTCTGATCGAGAAGCTCGATGCGAGCTACCGGAGCTGAGTTCTACCCCGGCCTGATCGCGCTGATCAGCGCGGCCAGCAGGCTTGGCGTGCGGCTTCGAGTTCGTTCAGCTGCTGCTCCATTGCCGCTCTCTCGGGGCTAGGCGGCGTGAACTGCAGCCTGCCGGCTATGTCTCGCTCGGCCTGCTCGAGTCGCTGGCAGTGCTCCCACTGCGCCTCGGCATAGCCCGGCGGCGGGTATCCCGGGGACGGATACCCGGGCCCTGGCTGTGGCCCGGGGTAGGGGCCTGGCGGCCCCTGAGCGCGAGTCGGCCATGACAGGCTCAACAAAACGACCGCCGTCAGCGCCAAAGCGATCTTCACCTTCACCCTCCGCCTCCGTCAGAATAGGGGCCTATAACAAACGGTCGAGCGCCGCCGGTAAGTCCCGCGCTTGACGTTGACGCCCTCGCTCCTTCTGATGGGCCTCGCGCATCCGAGACTGGGGAAGCCACTGTCATGGCTGAGCTGCGGACTGCCCCCCACGGGTCATGGGCATCGCCGATCACTTCGGATCTGATCGTCGCTTCGTCGATCGGCCTGGGAGACATCCTGACGGACGGCCGCGACATCTACTGGATCGAGAGCCGGCCGCAGGAGCGGGGAAGATCGGTCATCGTGCGTTGCTCGCAGGACGGCGGAGCAGCGGATGTGACGCCGCCGCTGCCGTCAGACAGCCAAAGCGCCTTCAATGTCCGCACCCGGGTCCATGAGTATGGGGGTGGCGCTTATCTGGTCAGCGGCGGGGTCGCCTATTTCTGCAACGATGCCGACCAGCGGCTCTACCGGCAGGAGCACGGAGGATCGCCGGTCCCGGTAACGGCAGCCCCGAGCACTCCGAGGGGGATCCGCTATGCCGACGGCGTCATGGATGCGGCGCGCGGACGGATGATCTGGGTTCGCGAGGACCACACGACGGGTGCAGCCGAACCGGTCAACACCCTCGTCGAGATCGCGCCCGACGGCTCGCGGCTGCAGCGCGTGCTAGTCTCCGGCAGTGACTTCTATGCCGCCCCACGCCTCAGTCCCGATGGCGCAAGGCTCGCCTGGCTCGAATGGCGCCATCCCAATATGCCCTGGGACGGCACGGAGCTGTGGGTTGGAAGTTTTATTGCGGACGGGGCTATTGCCGACAAGCGCAAAGTCGCGGGCGGTGATCCAGAATCGATCTTCCAGCCGGAGTGGTCACCCGACGGTATCCTATACTTCGTGTCCGACCGCAGCGGGTGGTGGAACCTTTACCGCCTCGCCGGCGATCCACTGAGTGGGGGTTTGGAAGCCGAGCCGGTCTTCCCGTTGGCGGCGGAGTTCGGCTCGGCGCAATGGGGCTTTCGCCCGTCGCGCTATGCCTTTGCATCAGCACGGCGGCTGATCTGCAGCTATTCGCGCGACGGCGCCGCCTCGCTCGCGGCGGTCGATCTGGACGCCCTCGGGGTGACGCCCATCGCCACCGAATTTACCGAGATCGGCTCGGTTCGGAGCGACCCCGACCATGTTTATTTCATCGGCGCCTCGCCGAAGCATTTCCCGGCGATCCTCAAGCTTTCGCCCACATCTGGAGAGGTGACGATCCTCAAGCTTTCCAACACGGAAGATGTTCGAGCTTACGAGGGCCACCTCTCGGCGCCGCAGTCGATCGAATTTCCGACCGAGAACGGGATGACCGCCTTCGGCCTATTCCACCCCCCAGTCAATCGCGATTTCACCGCCCCCGCAGCGGAGCTGCCGCCATTGATTGTCCGTGCGCATGGCGGGCCGACCAGCGCGTTCTCGTCGGCCCTCGACTGGAGCGTCCAATACTGGACCAGCCGCGGGTTTGCCGTCCTGAATGTGAATTACAGCGGGAGCACCGGGTATGGGCGCCCCTATCGCGAACGCCTTCGCGGCCGGTGGGGCATCGTCGATGTTGCGGATTGCATCAATGGTGCCCGCCACCTCGCTGCGACAGGGCGAGTGGACGGCAAGCGCATGGCAATCCGCGGCGGTAGCGCGGGCGGCTACACGACCTTATGCGCCTTAACCTTCCACGAGGTCTTCGCCGCAGGTGCCAGTTACTACGGCATCAGCGATCTCGAGGCGCTGGCTAGGGATACCCACAAATTCGAGTCGCGTTATCTCGACGGGTTGATCGGCCCCCATCCGGCGAGGCAGGATCTCTATCATGATCGGTCGCCGATTCATTTTGCCGATCGACTATCGGTGCCGATCGCCTTTTTCCAGGGAGCGGAAGATCCGATCGTCCTGCCCAATCAGGCCGAGGCGATGGTGGCGGCGCTGAAGGCCAAGGGTCTGTCGTTCCAGTATCTGCTGTTCGAGGGCGAGCAGCACGGCTTTCGCCGCGCGCAGACGATCAAGCGCACCCTCGACGCCGAATTGTACTTTTATTCGATCTTTCTGTCCGCGGCGAAACTCTCCTTCGCGATCGAGCCCTGAGCTTGGCTCGGTCCGCGGCCCGCTCGGCCATCAATCGCACGAAGCGGGGAGACGGCCGCTTACAATCGATTAGGCGCGGACGGGGACGCCCCTCTGCTCGAGGATCTGCTGCAATTCGCCGGTCTCGTACATCTCGCGGATGATGTCGCAACCGCCGACGAACTCGCCCTTGACGTAGAGCTGCGGAATTGTCGGCCAATTCGAGAATTCTTTGATCCCCTGGCGAATTCCCGGGTCGGCGAGGACGTCGACGCCTTTGAACTTGACCCCGAGATGGCTCAGGATCTGTACCACGGCGGCGGAAAAACCGCACTGCGGAAACACCGGGGAGCCCTTCATGTAGAGTACGACAGGGTTGTCGGCGACGTCTTGCCGAATGCGCTCGTGTACCGTGATGTCCATCTTGATCCTCGGTTGTAGCTGATCGTGGTTGTAGGCTTTAGTCCTCAGGCGCGCCGGTCTGCAAGGCGAGCGCGTGCAATTCGTTGCCCATGCGGCCGCGCAGTGCCTGATACACCATCTGGTGCTGCTGGACCCGGGTCTTGCCGCGGAAGGCGCCGGATACGACATGCGCCGCGTAAT
>DATNKF010000367.1:0-4527 GCA_035603555.1 Allostellaceae bacterium | reverse complement strand
CGGATGAAACTGGATGAACTCCATATCCTGCAGCGGCAAGCCGGCGCGCAACGCCATCGCGTAGCCGTCGCCGGTGCAGATATGCGCCTGGGTCGTCGTCAAATAGGCGCGGCCGCCGCCGCCCGTCGCCAGCACCACGATATGCGCCCGGAACAAGTGCAAAGTACCGTCTTCGAGGTTCCAGGCCACGACCCCGCGGCAGGCGCCGTCTTCCATGACGAGGTCGAGCGCGAAATATTCGACAAAAAACTCGGCATTATGCCTGAGGCATTGCTGATAGAGGGTGTGCAGCAGCGCGTGGCCGGTCCGGTCTGCGGCGGCGCAGGCGCGCTTCGCCAGCCCCTTTCCCCATTGCACGGTGTGGCCGCCGAACGGGCGCTGATAGATATGGCCGTCCGCGGTGCGCGAGAACGGCATGCCAAAATGCTCGAGCTCGATGACCGCCGCCATCGCATTTTTGCACATATATTCGATCGCATCCTGGTCGCCGAGCCAGTCGGAGCCCTTGACCGTGTCGTACATGTGCCAGCGCCAGTCGTCCTCGCCCATGTTGCCGAGTGCGGCACCAATGCCGCCCTGGGCCGCGACGGTGTGGCTGCGCGTCGGGAACACCTTGCTGATGCAGGCGGTCTTGAGCCCGGCCGCGGTCATGCCGAGGGTCGCGCGCAACCCGGCGCCGCCGCCGCCGACCACGACGACGTCATAGGCGTGGTTGTCGATCGGATAAGCCTGAGTCATGATCAGCCGCCCTTCGTGTTTTCCGAATCTGGTACTGCTCCTGCCCTTGACACAATCGGTATCAAGCGTAGCCTGACTTCGCGAAATTCGAAGGGTATCCGACGGCCGATGCGGTTCGATCTGACCGATCTGAGGCTCTTTCTCCACGTGGTCGAGGCCGGCAGCATCACCCGCGGCGCCGAGCGCATGCATCTGGCCATTGCCGCAGCGAGCACCCGCATCCGCGACATGGAGGCCACCCTCGGCACGCCGCTGTTGCACCGCCAGCGCCAGGGTGTGCAGCCCACCGAGGCCGGGCGCACCTTGCTTCACCACGCGCGGGTGCTGCTGCAGCAGGCGGAACGGATGCGCGGCGACCTCGCCGAATATGCCGATGGCCTGCGCGGTCAAGTGCGGCTGATGTCGAATACCAATGCGCTGACCGAGTTCCTGCCCGAGCCGCTCTCCGCCTTCCTCGCCGCCCACCCGCAGGTCAATATCGACCTCGAGGAGAGGCTCAGCGACGAGATCGTCGCCGCCGTTGCCGACGGCACGGCGGATCTCGGGATCGTTGCGGGCACGGTCGAGGTCGCCGGTCTCGAGGTGCTGCCGTTCCGCGTCGATCGGTTCGTCCTCGTCGTCGCGCGGCAACATCCTCTATCAGGAGCCGAACGCATCGCCTTTGCCGAGGCGCTCGACTTCGATTTCGTCGGTCTCGACCGGGCAAGTGCACTGCAGCGCTTTCTATCCGAGAAGGCGGAGAGGATCGGTCGCCGCCTCAGATTGCGCGTCCAGCTGCGCAGCTTCGACGCCGTTTGCCGGCTCGTCGAGTGCAATGTCGGGATCGGCGTCGTTCCGGCGACCACGGCCGAACGCCATGCCAAGACAATGTCGATCCACCGGATCGAGTTGACCGACGAATGGGCGGTCCGCAAGCTGACGATCTGCGTGCGGCGTGAGGCCGATTTGCCGATCTACGCGCGCGAACTCGTGCGTCATTTGGCGGGGCCGGGATAACCTGGCAGGTGTGAAATGCCGTTTTGCGATCGGGCGATTATTCGCGGTCTCACGGGGGGCGGGCTGATCGCCCTTTGCGCGGGGATGCTGCCTCTCGGCGCCACCGCGCAAACCGCCTCCCCGAACGACCGGATCGACGCGATCGAGCGTCAGATCCGTAACCTTCAGAGCGACCTGCAGCGCCTCAAAAACGAGCTCGGAGAGGCGAAGCAGCAGCTTCGCCAATCGCGAAGCGAGGCGCAGCGCGCGAAGGACGAGGCACTCCAGGCTGAGGCGGCCGCAGAGCGGGCCCGGCAGGACGCAGTCAGGGCCGCCACCGCGCAGACCCAAGCGGCACAGGCTGCGGCACAGGCGCACGCCACTGCTGCCGCTCCCCCGGCGGCCGCCGAGGGGTCAGCGGGGGTCAGGGTCAGTATGCCCGGCGGGCGGCCAACGATCGCCACGGCGGATGGCCGCGCCTCTCTCGCCATTGGCGGGTTCGTCCAGTTCGACGTGGGGGGTTACTTCCAGAACCCGAACCCGAACACGCAGTTTCCGCGGCTCAACAATGGGGTAAACCTGCGTCGCGGGAGAGTTTATTTTGTCGGCAAGTTTGATGACTTCAGGGTCAACATTACACCCGACTTCGGCGGCTCACCCGACGGGGCGCCGACATTGTTCGAAGCGAACGTCAACTACACCGGGATCAAACCGGTCACTGCCACAGTCGGATATGTTCATCCGTATGTGTCGTTGGAGGACGCGACGTTCCCGGGGAATTCGCTGTTTCTCGAGCGGCCCAGCATCATCAATATCGAGCGAAGCGTGGCCGCAGGTATAACGCGTGCTTCCCTCGGAGCCAACGCGGCTACCGAAGATTATTTCGCATCGGCCTATCTGACCGGCCCGCTTTTTGGCGCTCAGAGACCCACTCTGCTCAATGGTGAGCAAGTGGGGCTCGTTGGGCGGTTGGCAACGCGGCCCTACCATGACGAGGACTGGAACCTCCATACCGAGTTCTCCGGCCAGATGGCGTTCCATCCGAATGTAAACGCCAACGGCACTCCCGGGGTAAGCCGCACCACACTCTCACTCGGAGACTTTCCCGAGCTGCGGATCGATTTCAACCAGCTGGTCAGCACTGGCCCGCTGTCCGCCAGGAGCGCCAATGTTTACGGCGGCGCGCTCGGGGCCAGCTGGCGCAACTTCCGGCTGCAGGGCGAGTACTACCAAATCAGCTTAAACCAATCGAAATTGCCGGGCGTGCCGTCACCCCGGCTCGGCTTCAACGGAGGTTATGTCGAGGGTGGCTGGGTCATAACCGGAGAGCCCATCCCCTATGATATCACGAGGGCGGCCTGGGCCAGCCCCAAGGTCGATCATCCGTTCAGCCTCGAGGATGGCGGCATTGGCGCCTGGGTACTTGGGGCTCGCTACAGCACTGTCGATCTCAACAGCAACGTTGTTCCTGGCGTGTCGCAAAGCCTCACCGGCGGGATCTTCGGCGGCCAGCAGCAAATCGCCGCTCTTGCTCTCAGCTGGTACCCGAACGACTGGGTTCGGTTCATGCTGCAATTCCAGCACGTGGACGTAAACAAGCTGAATTCGGCGGGCAAGGTCCAGATCGGCCAGCGTTTCGAGACCCTTGCCGGCCGGGCGCAGGTCGCGTTCTAAGATCGCGGCCGATAGCGCTCAGTTTTTCGCAAGATACTGCTTCGCCTCGGCAATTTCCGGCCGGTCGCCGCCGGAAGCTGAAGCGAGTTCCGTCAGTGCCCGAGAATAGCGCTTTGCCGCATCGACCGAGCCTGCAGCGCGCGCTGCAGCGCCGGCGCCGGCAATCGTTCGGAAGCGGTTCGGCACGACCTTGAGCGAGACCTCGAATTCAATCAGTGCCTCCTTGTTCATGTCCGCGGCTAGATAAAGTTCGCCCAGAAGCGCACGCATCGGCACCAGCTTGTTCTCCATTGACACGGTCTTCTCGCTGGCGTCGTCGAAATCGGCCGCCTTGCGCATCGCGGCAACCGCCGCGTCGCGCTGGCCCTCGGAGAACATGACCCACGCTGCAGCGGCTTGCTTCTGGATCCGGGTCTGTCCCGCCCAGTAGTCGTCCTTGGCGGCGGCGAGCTTCGCCTCGATCTCGTCGAGATGGGCGATCTCGGCGCGGGCGGCCACGGCATTCCCTGAACGGGCGGCGCCGAGCGCGCGGGCAAAGTAGGTGATCGACTGGGCCGCCGCATATTGGCTGTCGCGGACCGGCAGCTGCGCCGCCTCGTCCCAGCGACCACGGTCGAGTGCAAAGCGCGCAGGGACGGCGGCCAAGGCCGTGTCGGTCGGCAGTGACGTAACAAAGGGGAACTTCTTGAGCTTGGGAAGCGAGTCGACTAGCTGCTTCGCGTCGCCATCCTTCGCCGTTTGCAGGTAGGCGGTGACAAGGAAATCGAGCAGGTGGGGCACGCTCGGATGGGTCGCATCCGGGAAGTTTTTCGCCGCGTAATCATCCGCCGAGGTTTTCGAGGCGAGATTGGAGCGGACCGAATCGTCCCACATGCCGAGGATCGAATAGATGTGCGAGGGCATGTGCAGCGCGTGCGGCGCCGCCGGTGCGATTTTGTCATAGAGCTGCGCCGTCGATACGCACATCGCCGCCAGCGGCGCGAAGTCGTAGCTGTGGATCAGGTAGTGCGCGATGCCTGGATGGTTCGGCTGCTTTTTCCCTTCCTCATTCAGAATCGCGGCAGCTTTGAGCTGCTTGGTGTAGTTCTGGTCGTCGAAGTCGACCGCCCCATTGAGGGCGAGCGCGTAAAAGATCGCCGC
>DATNKF010000366.1:0-2212 GCA_035603555.1 Allostellaceae bacterium | reverse complement strand
GGCCGGGGGACGAGGTGATCCTCGGCGACGAAGCTCACATCGTCTGGCACGAGAGCGGCGCCGGGTCGGCGAATTCGGGCGTGCAGTTCACGGTCGTGGGCCGCGGCGGGTTGTTCACCGCCGCCGAGCTGCGCGCGGCCTACAAGCCGCCCGGCCATATCGTCTTCCCGCCGACGACATTGGTCGCGGTCGAGAACACCCACAACCGCGGCGGCGGCGTCGTCTTCCCGCAGGAGGAGGCCGTCGCAATCTATGATGCGGCCCGCGAGCTCGGCATGGCGAGCTACCTCGACGGCGCGCGGCTCTTCAACGCCGCCGCAGCCTCCGGGCGGAGCTTGGCTGAGCTCGCCGCACCCTTCGACCTCGTCTCGGTCGCCTTGTCGAAGGGGCTCGGCTGCCCGGTCGGCAGCGTGATTGCCGGCCGCCGCGAGGACATCGCTCGTGCCGTGCGGGCGCGGCGCATGTTCGGTGGTGCCATGCGCCAATCGGGCATCCTCGCCGCCGCCGGCCTCTGGGCGCTCGACCACAACATGGCACGGCTCGCCGAGGATCACGCCAACGCGCGGCTCCTGGCGGAGCGACTCGCTGGGTTACGAGGGGTCAGCCTTGATCTCGCAACAGTGCAGAGCAACATCGTGATCTTTCGCATGGAGGAGGGGCCGCCCGACGCGGCGACTGTCGTCGCCCGCGCCCGCGAGGCGGGTGTCCTGGTCTCGGCCTTTGGCGCCCGCATCGTGCGCGCGGTGACCCATCTGGATGTCTCGCGCGCCGATTGCGAACTCGCCGCCGATCGCCTTGTCCAGGTTTTGTCATAACCGAGTTCTGGAAGATCGCAGCAGGAAGAGGGGCGGGCCTGTAAAGCCCGCCCTGTCATTGTCAGTGCGATTGCAGCTTGGCGAGTGCTGCGGATAGGCCCCGCCGACCGCGTCATTATTGCTTTGGAGGAATATCGATCACAGCGATGTTCTGGTGCTTAACCTGGAGGGTCCGGCCGGAATCGACCGCGATCGCCGGCACGCCGGCAAAGGGCAGATAGAGCGCCAGGTTGGTCACGTACAGCCGCCGCTTATCCGGGCTGAAAGCGACACTCGCCGGAAACAGCAGACCTCGGATCGAGCCATCCTCGGTGATGCCGTCGAAATCGCCCTTCTTCGCCACGACCGTGCCATTCGGATCGACGACGACGATCTCGTCACCCTGATTGGCCGCGACCCAAAGGTTGTCGCTCGCGTCAACGTCGAACCCGTCTGGAGCATTGAGGCCGGTCGTGAACGTCACACCCGTACCGGCGCTGCCATCTGTCTTCACGGGGATCTTCTCGATCGAGTTGTAGGCGGTATTCAGAGCGAACAAGGCCGTTCCCCCGTTGTTGAACGCGATCCCGTTCGCGCCGAAGGGCGGGCTCAGGATCTCGCCAGCATTGGGGTCGGGCAGCAATAGATCGTTCTGGCCGGGGTTGCTCGGCGCATACCATGCCGTCGGCGTGCCGCCGCTGGGGCCCGTCCTCCAGATGACGCCCTGGAAAGAGTCCGAGACATAGACGTTGCCCGATCTGTCGAAGGTCAGGGCATTTAGACCGGGTGATTTCCCGGCTATGATTGTCGGCGCCTGCATGAACATTGATGTTGTCTGGGTCTTAGGGTCGACCTTCCACACCACGCCCTTGCCGAGATCGGCGATCAGCACGCTCTCGGACGATTGCTGATACGCCAACCCGATTAGATGCGGGCTAGACCCGACGACTGGGAAATGGGTTGAGAGCTGGCCGTTTGGCGCGAAAGCGAGCAGCTCGCCATACCCGCCGAGTGCGCCGTCGCTGTTGAAGCCGTAAGAGGCCGAATAGACTGTACCATCGGGCGCCACCGCCACGCCCTCGACATCCGATGTGCATGATTTCGCGCCGTTCGGGCAGGCGGCACCGGGGCCGCTCGGGGCAAAAGTCGGGATCGTCGCGAAATTGTCGACATCACCGCGGTCCCATGCCTCTGCGGGTCCGGGTGAGAGTGAGCCGAGCATGGCGCTGAATGCCGCGCCACTGAGCCAAAGCCGTCTCATGATGTGTCTCCTTGAGGGGTCCGATCAGGCTGTCAGCCGATCGATCGAAACATCTAAGTGGCAGCGGCCTCAAGAACACCTATTATGTTCATGAAATTATCGACTTAGACTTAGAGGGTATCATGATAGATAGGCTGCCGCCGGATCTCCTTCGCAG
>DATNKF010000365.1:0-14917 GCA_035603555.1 Allostellaceae bacterium | reverse complement strand
GGCGGGTCCGCGCGGTGGCATGATCCTCTCGGACCTCGGCGCCGAGGTCATTAAGATCGAGAAGTTGGGTGGCGAGGAGACGCGCAAGTCGCCGCCTCTTGTGCGCGGCCAGAGCGTCTATTTCTCGGTCTACAACCGCGGTAAGAAGAGCCTCTGCCTTGACATGCGCACCGAGCGCGGCAAGGAAGTCTTCGCCGCGCTGGTCAAGACCGCCGACATCGTGCTGCAGAACTTCCGTCCCGGGGTCATGGACAAGATGGGGTTCGGCTATGACCGGCTATGCCAGCTCAAGCCCGACATCATCCTGGGCTCGGTCTCGGCCTTCGGCCAGTACGGCCCTTACCGCGACCGCCCGGCCTTCGATCCGCTCGGCCAGGCGATGAGCGGGCTGATGAGCCTGACCGGAACACCGATCGGCCAGCCGCTCGGCACCGCCTCCTCGATCGTCGACCGCTATACCTCGTTGCACGCGACGATCGGCATGCTCGCGGCATTGCATCACCGCGACCGCACCGGCGAGGGTCAGGAGATCGACGTCTGCCTGATGGATTCGGGGCTGACGATGGTCGAGATCCCGACCTCCTATTACCTCGCCACCGGCGAGGAAGGCGGCGAGGGCGGCCGCCCGCCCTACAAGGCCAAGGACGGTCATGTCGTGATCTCCGCCTCGGGGCGCGTGATGGGCTCGCGGCTCATGCAGATCGCCACCGGCGACCCCAACGCCGTCGCCAACACCGGCGCGTTCACCGGACGCATGAGCCTCGACGACTCCCCGCGCAAGAAGGTCGAGGCCTGGTGCCTGGCTCACACGGTCGACGAGATCGTCTCGGCGCTGGTCGCGGCCGACATCCCGGTGGCGCCGGTCAAGACCATCCCGCAAGTTGCCGAGGACCCGCATCTCTGGGAGCGCGAGATGCTGGTCAAGATGGAGGACCCGGTCGCCGGCGAGATGTACCTCCCCGGCGCCACGATCAAGATGTCGAAGACGCCGGGTCGCATCGGCCCGGTGCCGACCCCCGGCCAGCACACCGACGAGGTCCTCTCGCGGCTCTTGGGTTACGACCGCACGACCCTTAGTGAGCTGCGGCAAGCGCAGGTGATCGCCTGAGCCACGTTCACCCGCTTTCGCGGCTCCGCGAGGACACCGGACCGGATCCGGCTCGGGGAGCATCCCGCAAAATCAGGTGGGAACCGCCACGCCGCATCGCTTGGCGGCGCCGATCAGCGCCTCATCCTTCGTCTGCAGCGGAAGACCGCGGCGTATCGCGAGCTCCAGGTAGGTCGCATCATAGGTCGTCAGTCCTTCGGCTCGCGCCAGCCCAAGGATCTCGCGCCAGGCGCGCGCGGTGGTTTCGTTGTCGGTGGTGATCGACAGCTCCGCGATCAAGTCGAGGCGCATCGCGACGTCGGCCGTGGTGATCCGCCCACGCTTCTCCGCCTGCAGCAGAACGTTGGCGAGCTCCAGATGCCAAAGTCCGGGTACGACCGCACCCTGATCGCGAACCCGTTCGAATAAGGCGTCCGATCCCGGCGAGGCCTCGTCTTCAAAACACCAGCTCAGCGCCGTGGACGAATCGATGACGAGAGCGCTCACCGGCGCCCGGCGTCGCGGAGCGCGTGCCAGGAAAGCCCGCCGAGTGTGGTTTGCCTGCGCAACAGCTTGAGCTTTTTGAACGCGTCGTTGACCCGTTCGCGGTCGATATGTGCCGCGCTCACCAGCCGGGCCACGGGCTTCCCATGCTTGGTTATAACCACTTCCTCACCCTCGGCTACCCGGTCAAGGAGGCTCGAGAGGTGCGTCTTCGCCTTGAAGGCTCCTACAATGATCATCGCCCGCTCTATAAATAGACTAGTTGGATAATCTAACCAGATCTAACGGTTTCGCAAGCAGCAAAATTTGGGCGGCGGCAAATTCGATGCTCACGCAACGCCCGCGCCGTACCCGACGCGTCGAGACCCATCAGCCGCGAATAGCCCGCCATATAGGCGGCGAGGATCGCGGCAAGTCGGCGGGTGGGGGCATGATCGACCCAGCGCTCGGTTTTTCGCGCCGAGATTAACCCATTCTTCAGGTCATCGCGCGTCTACGGTCTGGATGACCTCGAAGCCCTCGAACTCGGGGTGTCCGAGATAAAGCGGCTTGTTGGAGCCGGCGTCGCGGTGCGCGCGGCGGAACGCCTCCGAACGGGTCCATGCCTCGAAATCGGCTTTGCTGCGCCAGATCGAGTGCGACGAATAAAGGACATGATCCTCCCGCTCCGGCCCACGCAGCAGGTGAAACGTCATGAAGCCCGGGACGTCGCGCAGATGGGTGTCGCGTGTCGTCCAGACCTGCTCGAAATCGGCCTGCGACCCGGGGAGAACTTTGAAGCGGTTCATTGCGATAAACACGGACTCACCTTTCGGCTGTGGACGAGGATAGTTGGTAAATACCATGTCGATTGACAGACTTGTGAGTATATGCTATTTTAGCAATATTCATTCGCTTTGGTCAACGAGACAGACGGCCCCCGGAACACGCCGGCTCGCCGCCGGGGCCGGCGGTTAAACATTTCAACCTGCAAGAGAGGCCCCGCTGCAGACCCGCTGCAGGTGCAGCGGAGCCCAATTTAGCGATGCAACCTTTTGTTGTACTATCACCACCACAGAGGCGAAGCCTTTTCGTCGCTGTTCGGCTGCTCTAGGATCGATGGCAACGCAGCGGGGCGGACGCCGACATGAACGATCACACCGACAATATCATCGTCGATACCGCGACCCGGATCTTTCAGGATTTGTGCGAGCCGACCATCGTCAACGACGCCGAAAAAGGCGTCTGGCCAAAGGCGCTGTGGGACGCGCTGGAAGAGTCGGGGCTGCCGCTCGCCTGGGTTCCCGACGGTCTCGGCGGCGCCGGGGCAACAATGGCCGACGGGTTCGCGGTGTTGCGGGTGGCTGGCCGGTTTGCCGCGCCGGTGCCGCTTGCCGAGACCCTGATGGCCGGCTGGCTGCTCTCCCAAGCCGGCATCACGGTTCCGAGCGGGCCGCTGACGATCGCCCCGATCCATGTCGACGGTCATGTCGCTCTGCGCGACGACGGCAGGCTCAGCGGCCGGGCTCGCCGCGTGCCGTTCGCCCGCAACACTAGCCATATCGCCGTGCTTGCTCGCCAAGGGGGCGAGCCGGCGGTCGCGCTCGTTGCAGCGCCGGATTTGGCGATCAGCCAGTCGACGAGCCTCGCCGGCGAGCCGCGCGATGACGTCTCGTTCGACGGCGCTGCTCCTGTCGCGATGCGGCCGGTTTCGTTAGACGAAGACCTGCTCGTCAGCTTCGGCGCAGCCGTTCGATTGCAGCAGATGGCGGGTGCCCTCGAAAAGATCCTCGAGCAGTCAGTCCAATATGCACTCGACCGCTCGCAGTTCGGCCGCCCGATCGCCAAGTTCCAGGCGGTCCAGCACAATCTTGCGATTTTGGCTGGCGAGGTGGCGGCGGCCGGTGCCGCGGCCGACGCCGCCGCCGAGGCCTGCTCCGGCCCGGAGATCAGCGTCGCCGAAGTGGCGATCGCCAAAGTGCGCGGCGGCGAGGCGGCCGGCACCGGTGCGGCGATCGCTCACCAGGTGCATGGTGCCATGGGCTTCACCTACGAGCATTCGCTGCATCATGCGACGCGGCGCCTCTGGGCGTGGCGCGAGGAGTTCGGCAACGAGGCAGTGTGGGCCCGACGCCTCGGCCGAATGGTCGCCACGCACGGCGCCGACCAGCTCTGGCCTTTCATCACCCAAGGATCATGAGGTAGCGATGAGTTTTAGCTTCCGATTCGACCCGGTCGAGCTGCCGCCCGAGGCCAAGGAATTGCGCCAGGAGGTCCGTGCCTTCCTGCGCCAGGAAGCTGAGGCCGGAACCTTTGCCCCGGGCGACGGCAAGGGGTCGTTTTCGCGCGAATTCAGCCGCAAGGTCGGGGCCCAGGGCTGGATCGGGATGACCTGGCCCAAGAAATATGGCGGCCACGAGCGCTCGCATCTCGAGCGCTATGTCGTGACCGAGGAGATGCTGGCGGCGCGCGCGCCGACCCGGGCGCATTCGACCGCCGACCGGCAGAGCGGCCCGGTCATCCTGCGCTACGGCCAGGAGGAAATCCGACAGGAGATCCTGCCGCGGATCGCCCGCGGCGAATTGTGCTTTTGTATCGGCCTCAGCGAGCCCAATTCGGGATCGGACGTGTTCGCCGCCTCGACGCGGGCGACCAAGACCGAGGGCGGGTGGCTGGTCAACGGGCGCAAGATCTGGACGAGCGGGGCGCATCATGCCGATTACATGATTGCGCTGTTGCGCACCTCGCCGCCGACCAAGGAAAACCGTCGGCATGGGCTGACCCAGTTCCTGGTCGAGATGAAGACCCCTGGGATCACCACCCGGCCGATCATCAACCTGACCGGCGGCCACGATTTCAATGAGGTCGTCTTCGACGACGCGTTTCTGCCCGACAGCCATCTGATCGGCGACGTCGACATGGCGTGGAAGCAGGCGACTGACGAGCTCGCCTATGAGAGGAGCGGCCCCGACCGGTGGATCGAGACCTTTCCGGCCTTGGTCGAGCTGGTCCGCCGGGCGGGCGAGGAGCCGAGCGAGCGGCTCGCCGAAGGCATCGGCCGCGAGGTCGCCCACCTCGCCACCCTGCGCCGCATGTCGCTCTCCGTCGCCGGCATGCTGCAGGCCGGCAAGACGCCCTCGGTTGAGGCCGCAGTCGTCAAGGATCTCGGCACCAATTTCGAGCAGGCCCTGCCCGACAAGGTGCGCCTCTTAGCGCCGCAGACCGGCGATTCTGAGCCCGACAGCAATGACGACCGGTTTGAAGAGGCATTGCGCTACGCCACGCTTATCGCGCCTAAATTGACGATCCAGGGCGGCACCCGCGAAGTGCTGCGCGGCATCATCGCCCGCGGCCTCGGCCTGCGCTAAGTCGATGCCGGATCTGAAGCCCCTTTTCTCCCCGGACAGCATCGCCATCATCGGCGCCTCGGCAGATACCCACACCTTGCGCGGGCGAACGACTCATTACCTGATCGCACACGGCTATCCGGGGCGCATCTATCCGGTGACGCGCAGCCAGCCGGAGGTATTCGGGCTGAGGAGCTATGCGACCGTTGCCGAATTGCCGGAGGCGCCCGACCTCGCCGTCGTCGTTGTGCCTGCTGCTTACGTCGCGCCAACGCTCGAGGAGTGCGGGCGCAAGGGCGTGCGCGCCGCTGTTGTGATCAGCTCCGGCTTCGCCGAGGAGCGCGGCGAGGCGGCCCAGGAACGCGAGAGAGCCTTGCGCGAGGTCATCGACCGCTACGGCATCGTCGTCTGCGGGCCTAATTCGGAAGGCCTCGTCAACCCGCTGAAGCCGCTCGTCGCGACGTTCAGCCCGGTGTTCCACGACCCGGCGCGGAGCTTGTTTCCCGAAAGCCGCAAAAGCCGGGCGATCGCGGTCAGCTGCCAGAGCGGTGCGCTGACCTTCGCGTTTTTGAGCCGCGGCCTACCGCGGCAATTGCGCTTCACGTACCAGGCCAGCGCCGGCAACCAGATCTGCCTGGAAGCGCATGATTACGTCGACTGGCTGCTCGATAGCGGCGGAGCCGACATCTTCCTCGCCTACCTCGAGAGCATCCGCGACCCGGCCCGGTTCCGCGCCGTCGTCGAAAAGGCCGCGGCCGCAGGCAAGCCTGTCATCATTGCCAAGGTGGGTCGTTCCGAGGCCGGCCGGCGCGCCGCCGCCTCACACACTGGTTCGCTTGCCCATTCCGGCGTCATAGATGATGCGATCTTCCGCCATCACGGCGTAATCCGCGGCGAAGATCTCGATCACATGCTCGACATGGCCGCCGCCTTCGCCTTCTGCACACTGCCACGCGGCAACCGCGTGGCAGTCATCACCGGCTCCGGCGGCAGTGCCGTATGGATGTCCGACCTGCTGGCGGCGCATGGACTGGAACTGCCGATACTTGAGGAGGATCTGCAACAGCGGCTGATGGCCCTGCTTCCCTCCTACGCCTCGGCACAGAACCCGGTCGACGGTACGGCGCAGGCAATCCATGAAGTCGGCTATGCCAAGCTCGTCGAGATCGTGCGCCAGTCGCAGCGGATCGATACAATTCTGCTGATCGGCTCGCTGGCCAACGAAGCGACCGCGACGCAGCGCGCCGAGGAATTGGCGGCGGTCACCGCCAATACCGAGCAGCCAATCCTGCTGGCGACCTACACGACCGCGACGCCGAACGCAATGGCCGCCTTCGCCGAGGCCGGTATCCCCTGCTACACCTCGATGCCGAGCTGTGCCCGCGCAATCCGCGCATTGGTCGACTACGCGGCGTTCCAGGCACGACGCCGCCGGTCGCAAGCCGCAGAGCAAACCCCGCCGGGACTACGCGAAGAGGTCAGCCGCGCGCTTGCCGCCGCCGGCCCCGTGCTAACCGAGGCTGAAGCCAAGGCGTTGCTCGCGCGATACGGCGTCCCCCGCCCTGCGGAAGCGCTCGTGACGAGCGCAGACGAGGCCGCGGCGACCGCCGCACGCATCGTCGGTCCGGTCGCCCTCAAAGTCCAGTCGCCCGATATCACCCACAAGACCGAGGCCGGAGCAGTGGCGCTCGGCCTCAGCGGCGACGGCGCTGTGCGCGAGGCCTATCAGCGGATTATCGGAAACGCCGCAGAAGCCCAAGCCGATGCAGCAATCCATGGCGTCCTGGTGCAGGCAATGGCGCCGCGTGGCCAGGAGATGATCCTGGGCATTACGCGCGACCCGACCTTTGGCCCAATGCTGATGGTCGGGCTCGGGGGCATTCATGTCGAGGTATTGCGCGACGTTGTCTTCGCGCCGGTCCCGATCCGACAGGAAGATGCGCTCTCGTTGCTTGGCGAGCTGAAAGGGGCGGCACTGCTCGACGGCGTGCGCGGCGCTCCGCCGGCCGATCGTGCTGCTCTTGCCAAGCTGATGGCGACGCTCTCCCGCTTTGCCGCCGACCACGCCGATTTGATCGAAGAAGTCGACCTCAACCCGGTCATCGTCCACCCGGAAGGACAGGGCATTACTGTGGTCGATGCGCTGATCGTCAAGCGAAGGCTTTGAGGAGATCCGGAATGAGCGATATCGGTGTCAGTCAGGATGGCTTCGTCGCGACGGTCGAGATGCGCCGGCCGCCGCACAATTTCTTCGACAGCGAGCTGATCGCCGAGATCGGCGAGGCGTTCGAACGGCTCGATGGCGATCCGGGATGCCGGGCAATCGTGCTTGCCGCCGAGGGCCGCTCGTTCTGCGCCGGCGCTGATTTCTCGAAGCGCATGGAAACCGGGACGGTCGAGGAGGGAAGCCGCAGCGGCGCCGGGCGGCATCTCTACAAAGAGGCGATCCGGTTGTTCCGCACGCGGAAGCCGGTTATCGCCGCGGTGCAGGGTGCGGCTGTAGGAGGCGGGCTCGGTCTGGCGTTGGTCGCGGATTTTCGTGTGACCTGCGACGAGGCCCGCTTCAGCGCCAATTTCAACCGGCTCGGGTTTCATCCCGGTTTCGGCCTGACCGCGACCCTGCCGCGTCTCGTCGGCACCCAGCAGGCTGCACTGCTGTTCTATACCGGCCGCCGCATTCCCGGCGACGAAGCCGTCCGGATCGGGCTCGCCGACCTGCTGGTGCCGCTCGCCGAGGTGCGCAGCGCCGCTCAGGCATTGGCGCTGGAGATCGCCCAATCCGCACCGCTCGCCGTCATGGCGACGCGCGAGACCGTGCGCCGCGGGCTGTGCGATGCGATCGAGGCCGCCACCGAGCGCGAGCTCGTCGAACAGGACTGGCTGCGCCGCACCGAGGATTTCAAGGAGGGCATCAAGGCGATGGCCGAGCGCCGCCTCCCCGACTTCCGCGGCCACTAGAATCGGTTGACAAGAGCGGCGGCGGCGAACCGCCAGCTCTGCAGCGGGTCTGGCGCTGTCACGGCCTTGTCGAACGGATCGCAACCCGCCCGCTTCAGCCGCCTCAGATAACGCTCCGCGACAATCGCCGGCAACAGGGCGGGGATTGCCGCTCGCGCCACGGCGGAGCGCAGTCCACGCGCCAGGACGAGGTGGCGTGAAGCTGCTGCAGCGATCTCGGCCGGAACCAGGGGACGGCTTGCGCGCGCCTGGTAGGGCATCGCGCGCAGCAACCCGGCGAGGCCATAGGCGATACCGACATGACGCGCCGCCTGGCGCGCTGCGAGATCCGGCACGCCGAGCATCTCGAGGGCGAGATAGATCAGCCGCGCCGAGCTTGCGTCGGCATAGTCTTCGAGGGCGATGAGGCTAGCCCGAGCCTCGTCATCGAGATCGCGCTCGCGGGCATCGATCAGCCGATCGAAATGCTCCCGCGTCAGGCCGTGCCCGCGTATCGCATCGGTCAGCGCTTCGACGACGACGTGGCGCCGGACGGGGCCGTCTTCGTATGCCGCGGCGATGGTCTCGCGCCACCATTCGAGGCGGATCCGGCCGAGGGTCGGCTCGCTGACCCTTTCGCGCACACTTGCAATCTCGTAGTTGAAGGCGTAGAGCGCGAATAGCGCTTCGCGACGGGCGGCCGGGGCAAACAGAACCGTTTGAAACCGGTCGCGGTCGTGGTGCCGCACCAGCGCCGCGACCGGCGACAGGCGATCCGTCCTGGCGGAACGTCGGTCCCGGGCCGGCGTTTTTCCACCGATCACTTTCACATAACCTGGGATGGTCGCCATGGCTTTCGAATTGCCGCCTCTACCCTACCCGAAGAACGCGCTCGAGCCGCACATCTCCGAGCGCACGATGGATTTCCATCACGGCAGGCACCATCAGGCGTATGTCACGAACCTCAACAACCTCGTCAAAGGCTCCCCGATGGAGAGCCAATCGCTCGAAGACCTGATCAAGGCGAGTTACCGGGACACGTCGAAGACGGGCGTGTTCAACAATGCCGCGCAGGTGTGGAACCACACCTTTTTCTGGAACTCCATGAAGCCCAACGGCGGGGGCTCGCCGAGTGGGGATATCGCGGCGGCAATCACTCGCGATTGCGGCGGCCTCGACAAGTTCAAGGAGCTGTTCAAGGCGGCGGCGGTCGGCCAGTTCGGCAGCGGTTGGGCGTGGCTCGTCAGCGACGGCGGAAAGCTCAAGATCACCGCCACACCGAACGCCGTCGATCCGCTGGCCGAAGGCCAGACGGCGCTGCTGACCTGCGATGTGTGGGAGCACGCTTACTACCTCGACTACCAGAACCGCCGGCCGGACTTCGTCCAGACCTTCCTGGACCACTTGATCAACTGGGACTTCGTCGCCCAGAACTTGTCGAAGGCTCGCTGAAACTTCCCTGTTTGGTGCGAGGCCCCGTCCCGGCGGGGCCTCTCTCAGAGATGGATCCCTCGATCCAACAGCACTGAGGTGTATTGGCGGTAGGTCATGCCGAGAGCCTGGGCTCGGCTTAGGCGGGCAAGCGCAATCTCGCGCGGTGGCGTCCGCCACGCTCGCGCATGAGCCTTGCGCCAACAGAAGGCGCGCCAGTCGGCTCCGGGGTCGAGCGGGGGCCCGCCGTTATGGCCAATGTTTGCCGAGCTGAAGGCGGTAGCTCCGTTGTCGCGCAGCATTGTCCGGACACGACCGCGTCCGGAGGTTTCTTACCAATGCCAGACTTGGTCGTGTGCGTTGCACAAATCGGCAACCGCATCGCGGCTGATGGGCTTGACGCCCGGAACCATCTCGCCCGGATGGAGCCCCCGCTCCGCCGCGTCCTCGGCGACGTAATGGATCTCCACACCTTTGTCGATCAGATTAGCGGTGTCGCTGGCCAACCGCGGCGGCTGCATCTGCTCCCAGCCGCCGAACGACAGACCCGAGCAATCCTGCGAGGTGACGCAATGATTGATCGCGTTGCCGCGGACAAGCACGGTAAAGTCTCCGCCAGCACCCTTCATGATCGTGGTGAGCCAGAGAATGGTGTCGTCTTGCTCCTCGATGGTACCGCGATAGGCGGCCTCGATAATGTTGAGGATCTTCATGGGAGCCCTCACCGTGTCCCGATCACGAGCGTGTTGTCCGACTCCTGCGCCATCTTCAGCAAATCCGCCGGTGAGCCGCGTCGCACCCCCGGAATTGCCTGGTCGGCGCCGCGCTCATCGACGCACATGCCGCAGTTGACCCAATCCAGCTTGGTCCCAGCCTTCTCCGCCGTCGCCATCATCGCGGCGATCAGGTCCTTTGTCAGCATGTGGTTTTCTTCTTCGGCGTTGCGGCCATGCGCCGGGTTGGGATGCGCCTTCTGCAACGCAAACGGCAGGTAGACGGCTCCTTCATAGGCGAACACGTTGACGTTGTGACCGCGCCGGACGGCGATGTCCAACAGCCGCATCAGGGTCGTCGACCGCGCGGTCTCGTAGGGCGGATCCATCACCGCGAAGGTCAGGGTTTTGGTCTCTGCCATCGGGGAAATTCCTTTTGCTACTCAGTGCCAGATCAGTTTGGCGCCGCCGGCCATGCTGTCGATCACCACGTCGAGAGCCGCGGCGCGTACCCCCGGAACCAGAGAGCTTGCCCCAATGCCGCGCTCCCGCAGCGAAAAATCGTCCGCCAGGATCGTCACCCCAGCCTGCGCAAGCGATGTCAGCGCAGCGGAGTGAATGCAGGGCCGCGCCGGCAGCACCCCATTCTGTACCAGGAAGATCGTGACTTCATGACCGCCCTCTGCCAGCTTGCGCGAAAGATCGTGGACGAAGCCGGTATCGGGAGAGTCGAAGGGATCGCGGGACTCGATCAGCAGATAACGACTCATGAACCCTCCTCATTTTTACGCGCCGGCAAAGCCGTCAGCATCGAAACACGCCGGGCTCCGCGGGGCCACCGTACAGGGATGTGCATCGCCGGTCATCGTCCTGTGCAACTAGCTGAGCGGCAACAGCGCCGCAGCAACGTGGCGGTCTTCGGCGACAAGCACGTTATAGGTGCGGCATGCCGCACCGGTATCCATCGGCTCGAGCACGATCCCGGCGGCTCGCAATGCGCTGTGCAGTTTGCGCGGGATCGCGCCCATCGTGCGGCCGAGGCCGAGCAGCAGAATTTGCACGCCGCCATGCTCGACGATCGGCGTCAGGCTCTCCCACGTGATCGCAGCGGCACCCGCCGCGTCCCACGGCAGGGTGCGATCGGGGAACACTAGAACAGCCCCGCGGTACACCACGCCAGTCACCCGAAAGCCGCTCTTTCCATAACGCTCGATCACCTGTCGGTCGGCGGGTACGAGCGGGGTCAGCTCCATTGCAGGCGCCGCGGACGACTACGAGGTACCAGGCGCGCCGGCCTTGGCACCCTCAGCCGATCGAGCAATCGCCGCACGGTTGGGTTGCACGTAGTACAGGACGGGAGCGGCAATGAAAAGCGAGGAATAGGTGCCGATGACCACACCCCACAGCATTGCGATGCTGAACCCGCGCAACACCTGACCGCCGAGAAACAGCAGCGATAGAACGGCGAGCGCAACCGTGCTGACCGTCAGGATCGTCCGCGATAGGGTTTCGTTGAGCGCGAGGTTGATCAGCTCGCGGAACGGCATTGTCCGGTATTTCCGCATCGATTCGCGCACGCGATCATAGATCACCACCGTGTCATTGACCGAATAGCCGGCGACGGTGAGGATCGCTGCCAATGTCGTAAGATTAAACTCGAGCTGAAACAGCGCGAACAACCCGACCGTGGTCACCACGTCGTGCAACGTGGAGATCATCCCGCCGACGCCGAACGGCCACTCGAAACGGAACCAGATGTAGGCCGCAATCGCAACCAGCGCGAGGACGGTGGCGATCACGCCGGCGCGAATCAATTCACTGCCGACACTCGGACCAACCACTTCGACCCGGCGGTACTCAACCCCGGGGCCGAGCGCCTGACGCACCAGCTGGACCACCTTTTCCTGCGCCGCGTCACCCCCGGGTTGCCGCGGCAATCGGATCAGTACGTCAGTCGGCGGACCGAAACCTTGCAGCGAGGCGTCGCCGATATGGAGAGCATCGAGCTTTTGCCGCATCTCCGCGAGGTCAGCCGGGCCGGTCGTCGACCGCACCTCGATCAAGGTGCCGCCGACGAAGTCGATCCCGTAATTGAGCCCGACGGTCAGAAACAACACTATCGACGATAGGGTTAGCAGCAATGACAGAGCGAACCCGAGCTTGTGCCACGCCATGAAGTCGATCTTTGGCGTCCGCCGGATGACGATCAGCGGTCTCATCTCAGCCCCAGTGTCGTGCGATGGCAGCGGTCAAATCGGGATCGCCTTGGGGTGCCATTGGCGTAACCAAGTGACGATCAGCAGCCGGGTGACTAGGATTGCCGAAAAAAGAGAGGTCAAGACTCCAATGCTGAGGGTCACTGCGAACCCTTTGACCGGGCCTGACCCGAGCCAGAACATCAAGAAGCCGGCGACCAACGTCGTCACATGGCTGTCGAGGATCGTGCCAAAGGCACGCTTGAAACCGGCGTCGAGCGCCGAGAGCATTGTCCGTCCCGCTCTCACCTCCTCGCGGATGCGCTCATAGATCAAGACATTGGCGTCAACCGCCATGCCCATCGTCAGCGCGATGCCCGCGATGCCCGGCAAGGTGAGGGTAGCACCGAGCAGCGACAGACTGCCGAGCATCAGGCACAGATTAAAGAACAGCGCGATGTCAGCAAATACGCCGAAAAGCCCATAGAACAGGATCATGAAGGCGACGACCAGCACCACCCCGACGATGCTGGCGACCGCTCCGGCATGAATCGAATCGGCACCCAGATCCGGCCCGACGGTCCGCTCTTCGAGGATCGTAATCGGCGCCGGCAGCGCGCCGGCGCGCAGCAACAGGGCAAGATCGCTCGCCGATTGGACGGTGAAGCTGCCGGAGATGATCCCGCTGCCACCGAGGATCGGCTCACGGATGACGGGTGCGCTGATCACCTTGTTGTCGAGCACGATGGCAAACGGCCTGCCGACATTGTCGCGCGTGGCGTCGCCAAAGCGTTTGGCGCCGGCGGCGTCGAAACGGAAGCTGACCACGGGCTCGTTGTTCTGAAACGTCGGTTGCGCGTCGACCAGCGTGTCGCCGCCCACCATCACCCGCTTGCGTACGACGTAAGCCGGCGGCCCGACATGCCCGGCCCGCCCCTCCTCCGCCGGCAGGATCATATCGGCGGGCGGCAGCCGACCGCGGCGCGCGTCCTCGACCGAGACGCTGGTGTCGACCAGCTGAAAGGTGAGTTTCGCGGTGCGGCCGAGAAGCGCCTTGACGTGCTCGGGATTGTCGACCCCGGGAAGCTGGACAAGGATGCGATCCGATCCCTCTCGTTGGATAGTCGGTTCCTTGGTTCCGGTCTCGTCGATGCGGCGCCGGATGATCTCGATCGACTGATCGACCGCCTGGCGCCGCCGCGACTCGGTCGCAACCGTGCTGAACCGCATCGTCCCAGCCCCGTTATTGGCGATCTCGACCGTGAGGTCGGGGTCGATCTTGCGCAGGGCTTGACGAGCGTCGTCGATGCGGTCGAGATCACGAATCGTGAAAGTAATCGCATCGCCTTCGACCTCGAGGCCCGTGTAACCAATATTGGCGTCACGCAGCGCATTGCGCACATTGTCTGTCAACGAGTTGAGCCGCTCGTGCTGCGCCGCGGCGACGTCGACCTGGAGCAGAAGATAGGATCCGCCGCGTAGGTCGAGCCCGAGCGCCACTTGCTTGTGCGGCACGAAATTCGGCAGCCGAGCGAGCCAAGAGGGGCTGAACAAGTTCGGCAGGGACAGCAACACACCGAGCGCGCAGACGGCGCAGATCAGGGCGATTTTCCAGCTTTCGAAATATAGCATGCCGACGACTTTCTCGCCGGCCAATGTCCCTCCGCGAGGGGCATTGGCCGCGCTCTACTCCTTTGTCTCCGCCTTCACCCGACTATCTTCGCGTTGTCGGGCGGCCTCGCGTGTCGCGCCTGGATCAGGTTTGGCGAGCACGGTGGTAATAGTGCTGCGCACGACCCGCACGCGGACGCCGTCGGCGATGTCCACCGTGACTTCCTCCGGGTTGTCCGCCCGGGCAACCGTGCCGATGATGCCGCCCCCGGTGACGACCCGGTCGCCGCGCCGTAGCGCATCGAGCATTGTCCTTTGATCTTTTGCTTTACGCTGCTGCGGCCGGATCAACAGAAAGTAGAAGACCACAAAAATCAGGACCAGCGGCAGGAATTGGACGAGCGCCTGGCTGTCGAGAAAGCCCGTACCCTGAGCATAGGCGGTGGAGATCAGCATCGGCATCGAGCCTCGAGGTCCTGCGCTGCGTCGACCCGGAAGAGCAGCGCCGCCGCCAGCCCCAGGGATCGGCGGCCGCACGACGGGAAATTGGTACGCGATGCCCGGATAAAGAGCAATGGCCGGGTCTCCCGGGCGCTAACCGGGGCGAAAATTCTCTCTCCCCGCAGCAGCGGGCAACGGTGCCAGGAATTCGCGGGGGTCGACCGCCCGATTCCCTCGGCGCAGCTCGAAATGCAGCTGCGGCTCGCCGACGTTGCCGGTCGAGCCGACGCGGGCAATGACCTGGCCGCGAGCAACCTTGTCGCCGCGCTTGACCAGAATCAGGTCGCAGTGGGCGTAGGCGGAGATCCAACCGTTTGGATGTTTGACAAGGATGAGATTGCCGTAACCTCGCAACTCGTTTCCGGTGTAGGCGACGACACCGGCGTCTGCCGCCTCGACGGCGGCACCCCGCGGCGCGGCAATGTTGATGCCGTCATTATGCGTGCCGTCACGTCCCGAGCCGTAACCCGCGAGCACATGGCCACGAACCGGCCACTGAAAGGCGCTGCCGCTCTGCACCGGCGGGGCCGGCGCGGGTGTTGTCGCTGGGGGCTCGGGCGGGGCGCCATTGGGCGCCGGCGGGGCGCCATTGGGCGCCGGCGGCGCGCCAGC
>DATNKF010000364.1:0-2133 GCA_035603555.1 Allostellaceae bacterium | reverse complement strand
AACCCGAGCGCCACCGAGGTCTCGGGCTCGTATTCGAAGCTTGCATCGTTGAGCCGCAGCTTGGCGAGGCTGTCGCGCAATCGCTCGTAATCGGCGGCGTCGGTCGGGAAGAGGCCGCAGAAGACGACCGGCTGCACCGGTTTGAAGCCTGGTAATGGCGCCGCCGGCCGGCGGTCCTCGATGATCGTGTCGCCGACCCGGCAATCGGCGACGGTCTTGATGCCGGCGGTGATGAAGCCGATCTCGCCCGGCCCCACCGCCTCGACCGCCACGCCTTTCGGCGTAAACACCCCGACCCGCTCGACCGCATGCACCGCTCCGGTCGCCATCAGACGGATCTTCTGCCCCGGCAAAAGAACACCGTCCTTGACCCGGACCAGGATTACGACGCCGAGATAGGGGTCGTACCAGCTGTCAACCAGCAGCGCCTTGAGCGGCGCCTGGGTGTCGCCGACCGGCGGCGGCAGGCGCGTCACCAGCGCTTCGAGCACCTGGTCGATGTTGAGCCCGGTCTTGGCCGAGATCAGCAGCGCATCCGAAGCGTCGAGCCCGATCACATCCTCGATCTGCTCCTTGACCCGGTCGGGCTCGGCCGCCGGCAGATCGATCTTGTTCAAGACCGGCACGATCTCATGCCCGGCCTCGATCGCCTGGTAGACATTGGCGAGCGTCTGCGCCTCGACCCCTTGGCTCGCATCGACGACGAGCAGCGAACCCTCACAAGCCGCGAGCGACCGGCTCACCTCATAGGAGAAATCTACGTGACCCGGCGTGTCCATCAGGTTGAGGACATAGGTCTCGCCGTCCTCGGCGCGGTATTCGAGGCGCACGGTCTGCGCCTTGATCGTGATGCCGCGCTCGCGCTCGAGCTCCATGTTGTCGAGCACCTGCTCGCGCATCTCACGCGCCTCGAGCCCGCCGCAAGCCTGGATCAGCCGATCAGCGAGCGTCGACTTGCCGTGATCGATATGCGCAATGATCGCGAAATTGCGGATGAGGCTCAGCGGGGTCATGCCAGCCGGAACATAGGGTCACTACCGCGCGGGATCAACGCGGCCGGTGTCTGCTCCTACCCGGCCGGCCGGGTCAGGTGATGGTCAAGGCTTGTTGAACGGAAACTACTTCGGAGACATGACCATGGTCATTTGCCGGCCTTCCATCCGCGGCATCTGCTCGACTTTGGCGAGCTCTTGGAGGTCGTCCCTGACGCGCACCAAGACGTCCATCCCGAGCTCCTGATGCGCCAGCTCACGCCCACGGAACCGCATAGTCACCTTGACCTTGTCACCTTCCTCGATGAATTTGACCATGCTGCGCATTTTTACATCGTAATCGTGGTCGTCGATGCTGGGGCGCAGTTTGATTTCTTTGACTTCGATGATTTTTTGCTTCTTGCGGGCCTCATTCTTTTTCTTTTGCTCCTCGTATTTATATTTGCCGAAATCGAGGATTTTGCAGACCGGCGGGTCGGCGTTCGGGGCGATCTCGACCAGGTCGAGACCGACATCGGAGGCCATGGTCAGCGCTTCGTTGCGGCCGACGACCCCCACCATATTGCCGCGCTCGTCGACGAGGCGTACGCGCATCACGCCAATCTCGCCGTTGATCCGGGGTCCCTCGCGGGTGGGAGTAAGGTTTAGAGGTGGTCTAGCTATTTACACTCTCCTCTGATTGGTGAACCGTTCCGGCCGTGACGGGGTTGGGCCGAAAGGGAATGAAGACGGAACCGCCGCTTCCGCCTCCAATCTAGCAACGGCTTCGCCGAGCGCAAGGACTTCCTGCTCCTTGCCGCCGAGCCGCCGCAACGCGACCGATCTATCAGCTGCTTCACGCCGCCCGACGACCAGCAAAACCGGCACCTTGGCAAGGCTGTGCTCGCGGATCTTGTAGCTGATCTTCTCGTTGCTGCTGTCGAGGATAACCCGCAGTCCCGCAGCCTTGCATTCCCGTACTACTTCCTCGCCATAGTCTGCCGCCTCTTCGGTAATCGTGGCGACGACGATCTGCACCGGCGCCAGCCACAGCGGGAAGCGACCGGCATAGTGCTCGATCAGGATGCCGATGAAGCGCTCGACCGAGCCCAGAATGGCGCGGTGCAGCATCACCGGCACGTGCCGCGCGCCATCCTCGCCG
>DATNKF010000363.1:0-2517 GCA_035603555.1 Allostellaceae bacterium | reverse complement strand
GCCGTAGGATTTGGTGACCTCGTCGATTTCAATCATTGCGCAAGCTGGCGGCGCAGCACCGCGGAAAGGGTCTGCAGAATGAAATCGGCGGCCAGCGCCAGAAAGATGGCCGGCAACGCGCCGAGCAGAACGAGATCGACGGCATATTGGCCGAGCCCTTCGAAGACGAAGGTGCCAAGCCCGCCGGCGCCGATCAACGCGGCGACGACCGCGAGCCCGATCGCCTGCACGGTCACGATGCGCAGCCCGGCGAGCAAGACCGGGAGAGCCAATGGCAGCTCGACCTGACGGAATATTTGCTGCGATGTCAGACCCATCCCGCGCCCGGCCTCGATGACGGCGCTATCGACGCCGGCCAGCCCGACCGCGGTATTGCGCACGACCGGAAGCAGCGCGTAGAGCACTAATGCCACGATCGCCGGCGCCACACCAATGCCGCCGATACCGATGGCGGCAAGCTGCGGCACCGCTGCTGCCAACGTCGAGAGTGGGACGATCAGCAGCCCGAAAAGAGCGATCGACGGGATGGTCTGCAGCAGGTTGAGGACCGCGAACAGCGGGCTTTGCAGTCGCGGCGACCGCGCGGCGGCGACCCCCAGCGGGAACCCGATCACGACGGCCAGCCCGACCGATCCCGCAACGAGCGCCACGTGCCGCGAAAGCGCGTCGGCAAAGAGCAGCTGGCGGCTCGCATATTCGCGGGCGATTGACAATGCGTCGAAAGCGCCGGCGACCGCCAGAGCGGCGCCCCCGGCAACGATCGCGCCGGCCGTCAACAGCCGCGCCACGCTACCGGCGCCGAGGCGTTGCAGCGCGTCGACAACGGCGAGCGCGGCACTGGCGGCGAGGATCCAAAATGCCGTGCCGAGCGAGATGCGGACGGCGGGTTTCGCGCCAAACGACAGGGCGCTCGCCGCCTGCCCGGCAGCAGCCAGCACGAGCAGGAGCAGGACAGCCGCCAGCGCCGCCTGAGCATAGTGCAGGGTCTTGCCGGGGCTCATGAACGCCGCGGCCACCAACATCGCGCCGAGCAACCCGATGCCGGTGACGGCGGAGCCGCCCGCGGCTTCCCACAGCGTAATCGGCTGACCCGAAAGCAGGCGGTTTGGCGCGTAGCTGACGAAGCCCGCTCCGGCGACGGCAACGGTCCCGCCAGCCGTCAGAGTGAGCAGCACCTGATTGTGGATGTTGATCCTGCCGCGCGCCGAGGTCACGGCAAGAAGTGCTTCGATTTCAGATAGGCCACCGCGACGGCAGCGGCATCCTCGCCGTCGACGGCGATCTCGGCATTGAGCTGCTGGAGCGTTTCGAGCGTCAAGGTGGCGAAGACCGGATCGAGCAGCTTCGCGATCTCCGGGTGCTGCTGCAACACGGCTTCGCGGACGACCGGTGCGGGGGCATAGACGACCTGTGCACCCTTGTCGTCTTCGAGTGCTGTCAGGCCGAGCGCTGCAATCGCCCCGTCGGTGCCGTAGGCCATCGCGGCGTTGACCCCGGACATCGCTTCGGCGGCGGCGCGCAAGGTCGCAGCCGTGTTACCGCCCGACAAAGTCAGCAATTGCGCACCCGCGAGACGGAAGCCGTAAGTCGCCTCGAAACTTGGCAACGCCGACGGGCTTTCGACGAATTCCGCCGAGGCGGCCAGTCTGATCCGTCCGCCGCGTGCCAGATACCGGGCAAGGTCGCTCATGGTCTTGAGCTCGCTACCCGAGGTCAGGTCGCGACGTGCTGCGATGACCCAGGTGTTGTTGGCCGGCGCCGCGGCAAGCCAAACGAGGTGGTTTCTCTCAAAGTCGAGAGAGCTAGCCTTGGTTTTGCCGCGCGCCCAGTCCTTCCACACGGGATCCGCCTCGAGATGGAAGAACAGCGCACCGTTTCCGGTGTATTCGGGATAGATGTCGACCTGTCCCGCTGTGATCGCAGCGCGTACAATGTTGGTCGGGCCGAGCTGCAGCTTGTTGTCGACGGCGAGGCCATTAGCGTCGAGCAGGGTCAGGATCATATTGCCGAGCAAAGCTCCCTCGGTGTCGATCTTCGATGCGACGACGATCCTGCCCTCGGCGAACGCCGCTGCGGCGGTGACGACACCGAGGATCAGACCCAGGACGCAGCCTATCGGCGCCCCGAGGGTCCGCAAAAAAATGCCGGCGACTATGCCCACCATGCGCCTCCCTGGTCGACACTTTGCCTCGGTCCCGGAAAGGATGTCGAGGATCGGGAGGCCACGGCCCGGCCCTCTCGGAAGAGGCGCCTGCATCGCCGACAAAGTAGGTTAAAGTCGCTCCGTCTCCGAGCTCGAACTGGGGATAGGGCACATGGATAGATCCTCCGATCACCGGCGCTCGCTGTCGAGGTTGGATGAGCGGCGCGCTCGCGGCGCTGAATGGCGGCGTCAAGTACCGTTCAGCGCGCAAGCCGACTGGCAGCCGCCGGCAAACCGGGCCGATCCGGTCGAAATTCTAATCGAGCAGGGCAAGGGTCGGATCGCGGAGTTGCTTCCGCTGCGCTATGCGCGGA
>DATNKF010000362.1:0-8442 GCA_035603555.1 Allostellaceae bacterium | reverse complement strand
TTGAGCGCGCAGAAGAGCCCGCCCTGGGTCCCGGGTGTCAGCACGACATTGTCAGGGCTGC
This sequence comes from Allostellaceae bacterium, assembly GCA_035603555.1. Classification (GTDB taxonomy): domain Bacteria; phylum Pseudomonadota; class Alphaproteobacteria; order ATCC43930; family CGMCC-115725; genus AP-15. The sequence goes on along the minus strand of DATNKF010000362.1, from coordinate 8,381 downwards.
ACGGGCGGCCTGTGCGCCGCTGCACCCGCGCTGCGACCGCCGCGCGCACCTCGGGATAGCCGATGATCGGCGAATACCCCGTGCGGTTTCGCCGCAGCGCCGCGATCGTCGCGTCGACGACGGCCTCGGGGGCGGCCTGGTCGGGATCGCCCACGGTGAGAAAAATCACATCGTGGCCGGCCTCGCGGCGGCGCACGCCCTCTTGGTGAACGCGCCACGCTCCGGCTGCTTCGCCCGCGATGCGGTCGACAAGCGGCGAAAAACGCACGATAATCTCCCGATGAGAGAAGCACCTGCCGCATCCGCGATTACCACAGTTCGCGGACCCCGAGCCAGCCTCGCCGCTCCGCCGATCGCGTGATCCCAGATCGTTCGAGTTTTCGGGCCGAGCTCGTTCGGCTGGGCGGGCGTTGGATGCTCAAACATCGCACCCGCAATGACGCCACCGTCGAGCAGAAGCGGCGGCGTGCTGCCGCGGCCGAACGCCTGGTGCCGGTTCCGCCGCCCGGTACCCGGACGCTCGCGGTCGATGCCGGCGGAGTGAGGGCGGATCGGATCGCCACGCGTGCTTCACAACCCGGCCGGCACATCCTCTTCCTGCACGGCGGCGGCTTCATCGCGGGCTCGCCGTCGCTCTATCGCCAGCTGACCTGGCGCGTTGCGTCTGCCGCCCGCGCCTCGGTGCTGTCCGTCGACTATCGGCTGGCGCCCGAATATCCCTTCCCAGCAGCGCTCGATGATGCGGTTGCGGCCTACCGCTGGCTTCTCGCGCAGGAGGTCGCCCCGCGGCGAATCGCCGTGATGGGTGACTCGGCGGGCGGTGGGCTCGCGCTATCGTTGCTGCTGCGGCTACGCGACGAAGGCACACCACTGCCCGCCGCCGCGGTTGCGGTGTCGCCGTGGACCGACCTCGCGCTGACCGGTCGCTCGTTTACCGCGAACGCTGGCGCCGATCCGTTGCTGAGCGCCGACCAGGCGCGGCGCTTTGTCGGCTATTATCTCGCCGGCGCCGATCCGCGTTTGCCCTACGCCTCGCCCCTTTACGGCGAGCCCACGGGTCTGCCGCCGACCATTATCCAGGTGGGCAGCGACGAGGTATTGCGCGACGATGCGGTGCGCATGGCTGAGCGAATGCGCGCCGCCGGCTGCCTTGTCCAGCTCGAAATCTGGCCGCGCATGCCGCATGTCTGGCATCTCTTCGCTCCGGTTTTGCCCGAGGCGCACCGCGCGATCGCGCGGATTGGAGAATTTGTCGCCGAGGCTATGAGGCCGCCGCCCGATCCGCGCCAATGACCTGACCCGCCGGTGAAATTCGGCGGATCACAGCGATGGTACCCCAGCTCAACAGCAAGGTGCCGCTGAATACGATCGCACCCTTGGCGACCGCGATGAGCGCGACACCGAGGAGGACGTACTGCAGCCAAACGACAAAAACATAGTGCACCAGATACATGCCATAGGCGTCGCGCTTGAGCGGGTCGAGCCCCGGTAATCGTTTTCCTGCGAACCGCAGAACGAGAGCCAGGACCGCAAAGCAGCTGCCAAAGCAAGCGGCGACAAAGCTGAGATCGTCGAGGATTTGCAAACTGAGCGAGGTCGGCCCGCCGTCACCCATCGTCAGCGCGGTCAGGGCTATCCAGACGAGGAACAGTGCCGCCGCTGCAACAAGCCAGACCGCCCAACGGCGCACCAGCGCTCCGTGCGGGGCGAACAGGCCGCGCTCGATGCCGCACGCGCCGATGCCGACGCCAGCGAAGAAATAAACCGCGTAATGCAACGGGCGGCTGAGCTGGAAGCCGAACGGCCCAAAGGCCGTCCACGCCGAAGGCGTAAAGGCGACGGCGAGCGGGACGTAGGCGACAGCCGAGGCGATTAGCAATCCGGCAAAGCACCGCCCGGGACGGCTTCCGGCGGAAGAGGAAACTCGCATCAGGGGGCTGCCCCAGCGGGGTGCGTATTCGTGGAGCCCGGCGGCGGCAAAATCGGCCGCCAGCAGTAGCCATAGAAACCACATTGGCCCGCACGGCCAGAACGGCAATGCGAGCCAATGTCGCCAAAAGCCAATGAGGCTGGGATCGGCCGTGGTCTGCAGGTAGGTGGGATAGTTGGCCAACGGCATCAGCAATGTAACGACCAAGGCAAACGGTACGCCAATCCGGAGCACTCGATCATGGAGAAATATCCGGGCTCCTTTGCGCTCCAGGCTCGGCCATACGAAGAGGCCGGAGAGAAAAAAGAATAGTGACATCAGAAAGACGTCTTGCCACGCACAAAACAGGTCGAAGCCGAACCAGCGCTGGTGATCGACCACAGGAAAGGCGCGCCAGAGGTACGGGGGGTCGTCGAACGGGAATGGCGAAGCAGGCAGGAAATCCAGGTAGGCCAAGACGGAATGAAACGAAAGTACGAGAAGGATGACAAACCCCCGCAGATTGTCGAGCGCCCAACTGGCACGCGGTCGCATCGGGTCGGCTCGAGGCACCGGACTCATTAATCGACCAGTTCATCGACCGGCTGTTCAGCCGTGTGCCGTGCCTTGCCAAATTCGAACTGCGGCTCCGGCTCGAACGCCGGCTCGAGCGGCACTGCGCGAACCCGCGGCCGGCCCATCAGGGCCGGCTGGAACAACACTGCGGCTGCCATCGTGCAGAACAGCGACAGAGCCATCAGTTTCCCCATGCTCGAGGTACCCGGATCACTGGACAGCCAGAGGCTGCCGAACGCGGCGGCCTGGGTCATGGCGCTGAAGATCACAGCCCGCGTCAGGGTCGATTGCACGAGTGCTGTTTTTCCGCTCCGCCAGGCGATGATGTAATAGATTTTGAAGGCTACGCCGACGCCGAGCAGCAACGGCAATGCGATGATATTGGCAAAGTTCAGAGGTATGTCGAGAACGACAGCGAGCTCCAATGTCACGACAATGGCGACGAGCAGCGGCACCAACGTCAACAATACATCGGGTAGCCGGCGCAACGTGATCCACAGCAGGAAGGCGATGGCGGCAAGCGCGAAGATGCCGGCTTCGATAAACGCCCGCACCACGGTATTGCCGGCTTCGAACAGCAGTACAGCCGGGCCCGTCGCGTCAGGCTCAACCGCCAATACGGCGGAAACGAAGTTGCGCAATACCTTCGTATCGTCGGGATCGCCCGCCGGCAGGACCTGAACGCGCGCCCGCCCCTCCGGGGTTACCCAGTCTCTCTTTAGGTCGGCCGGAATCGCGTCGGCCGTGACTGGCTCGGGATCGAGCTCTCGCTGTAGCTGATCGAGCGAGACCCGTAACGGACTGACCACCGCTTTCTCGACGGCCATACGGACGGCCGGCTCCGACTTTGCCAAACGCTGCAAAAGGGCAGAGAGGCGCCGCGCCGCCTCGGCTCCCCGTCCGTGTGCGTTTTCGGCGATCGCCGACAAGCGGTCGGCGGTCGATGTCAGCGCCTCGAGGTTCTCCTTGTCGCTTGGAGACGGGGACGCCGCCGCGGGGTTGATCGAGGTTTTGAGCGCCTCCGAGGCATCTCGGATCAGGGCCAGTTTTTGTTCCTGTTCGGGGGGGATGAGGTAGCTCAGCGTCTGAGCCTGGGCCACTTCCGGCAGTACCGAAAGCCGTTTGGCGATTGCATCCGCGGCGCCGAGGTCAGGCGCGACGATCTCGATGGCGTTGGCTCCGGTTTGCGGGTCTTTTCGCAATTCGAGGAATGTCGCGACCGATTCGGCTTTTGGATTGCGTAAATGTAGAGGATTGAAATCGAACGGCAGGAACAGCAACAGCGGCGAGGCAAGTATCGTTACAAAGATCGTCATCAGGACGATGGGCATCCGATGGCGCTGCAGAAACCGGTCCACCGGGGCGAGCGCTGCAAAACCCATCGGGTGAGGCTCACCGGGCGGGTGCAGTACCGTCAACAGCGCCGGCAACAATGTGATCGAGGAGAGAAAAGCGATGATCATGCCGCAGCCGGCGATCTGCCCGAGCTCGGCCAGACCCCGATATGCCGTCGGAACAAAGGACGCGAACCCCAGCGCGGTCGCCGTCGCAGCCAGGGCCAACGGCACGCCGGCCTTCCTTGCTGCACTTCTTAGACCGGCGCGCAGATCGCCGTAATCGTGCCGTTCGGCGCGGTAGCGCACGCAGAACTGGAGCCCGAAATCGACGCCGAGGCCGATGAACAAAACAAAAAACGCGACCGAGATCAAATTCAGGGCACCGACGAGCATCAGCCCGAGAGCTGCGGTAACGGGTAGAGCGATGATCAGGCTGACGATGACCGCGAGAATGATCCGCGGGGAGCGCAGCGCCAGCCAGAGGATGACGAGTACCGCGAAGAGAGAGACGGTTGCGTTTAGCGCTGCATTGTCCTTGAGGGTCGCAAACCCGTCGTCATTGATCGGCACAAGCCCAGTCAGACGCGCCCGCGCCTGAAAATTACCGAGCAGATGTAGATCCCGGGCGGTCTGCGCGATCGCATCTGTCGCCGCGCGTCCTGGCTCGAGCGCGCTGAAATCGAGCACCGGTTCGACCTCGATAAAGCGGCGCAACTCTTGCGGCTCGGCTGGCTTGCCGCTCGCTAATACGCGCCACGAAAAGCTCGCGGGACGGCCGGCGAGCGCTTCGCTCACGGTGTCGGCCGCCATCGTCATGGGCCGCACCAGATCGTCGAGCGCGACTTGCCCGAACTGCACGCCCGTCAGGCCCAATCCCAGGGCCTCCAGGCTGCCCCTGAGGCTCGGATCCGAGGCAAGCTTCTGGAGAAGCGGGGCGCCCTGCAGGAGACCGGCGGTCAGCCGCCGGATCTCGTCGGTGGGCAGATACAATAAGCCATTCCGCTCGAAAAACTCGCCGCTTTGGGGTTGGTGGACAGCGCGGACGATGTCGGGGCGTGCCGCCAGCTCCTGGGCCAGTTTGGTGGTCGCCTCTTCGACCAGCTCCGGTGTCGGCGCGTCGATCACGACGAGGATGTCCGGCTGCGGAAAGGACCGCATGTAATCGAATGCCCGCTGCGTCCACGGCAGATCGGGTGGGAATAGATCGGTGACGTCGGTCTTGATCGCGAAATGCCGAGCCGTGTAGACGGTCGATGCGGCCGCCAGTACGAGGGCGAGCACGATCACCCACCAGGCGCGGCGAGTGCAGAAGTCGACCGTGCGAAAAACTGATGATCTCAACATGGCGCCGCCCATTGGCAGCCTGACCCGCCTCCCCTGCACACGACGGGAGGTATGACGGCCGACCACCTTCGCTACGTGCTATAAGCAAACCACTAAGGAAACCCTTCGGTTCCAGGGGTGGGCGACCCGCATCACCATCCGGCCAACGGCCGGTCTCGCGTAGACGTTGACCGGTGGACCCGTTGCATGAGCAAATCGGACTTTCCGGTGGTCAACCGCGTCAAGGGGAGAGATGAACGACGTCCCCGAACTGGTCGAAGTCACCTATGGGCTTGAGCACCGAACCGTCCCACCGAGGTTGTGGCGGCGTCTCCTGCGCACTGCGATTCACTTTTTTTCGTATCATTTGATCTTGAAACGACGCTCGACGCGAATGACGCGGGCGGCCGGGTTTCGGCTGATTGTTCGACCGACGGTCTTTCACCCGCGTTACTTCATTACGAGCGAATTCTTCGCATCCTTTATCAGTCGGCAGGATCTGAACGGCAAGCGGGTGGCAGATGTCGGGACGGGGTCGGGAATCCTCGGTCTGGCCGCGGCCCGGGCCGGTGCGGCCAGTGTCACGGCTGTCGACGTAAACCCGAACGCGGCCCTGACGGCGGCCGAAAATGCGCGGGCAAACGGTTACGGCGATTGCTTTATGGCCGTGTGCTCGGACCTCCTCGGCGCCCTTGCCCCCGGTGCGCTTTTCGACGCGGTCATATCGAGCCCGCCGTCGTTTCCGGGCGAGCCCCGCGATATTGCCGACCGCTCATGGCATGCCGGCCCGAACTACCGCGACATCGCTCCGCTGTTCGAGCAGGCGCGCGAGCGGCTGGCCCCGGGCGGACGCGTCTACCTCTTGGTGTCGTCCGATTCCGACCTCGATCTGTTCAGTGCGCTGATTAGCAGAGCGCGCTTCCAAGCTCGTCTGGTTGCCGAGCGCTCGATCTTCATCGAATCCCTGTTCATCTACGAACTCGAGACGCTTTAGGCATGCACGAACGACATACTCAGTATCCGACAGCGGCGCCGGCCGGCCGCCGGGGGTCGCTGACGCCGTAGAAACGGCCGGTGGCGATCGCGATCAATTCGACGGCCCCCCAGGATCCGCGCTCGACGAGCTTATAGCCCATCTCGGTCAGTGTCGTGATCACGTCGGGCATCAGGCCCGCTCGCTCGTATGCGACTTCGTCGGGTAGCGATTGGTGGTGGAGGCGTGGTGCCTCGACCGCCTCCTGCGGAGACATGTCGTAATCGACGATGTTGAGAATCGTCTCGAGCACCGTCGTGATGATCCGCGAGCCGCCCGGGCTGCCGAGCACGAGGACAACCCGACCATCCTTTTCGACGAGGGTCGGGGCCATCGAGGAGAGCGGCCGCTTGCCGGGCATGATCGCGTTCGCTTCGCCCTGGACGAGCCCGTAGAGGTTGGGCATGCCTGGCTTGACGGTGAAGTCGTCCATCTCGTTGTTGAGGAAAAATCCGGTGCCCGGCGCGATCACGGCGGCGCCGAAACTGCCATTGATCGTGTAGGTCACCGCCACCGCGTTGCCTTCGCCGTCGACGACCGAATAATGGGTGGTCTCGGCTTTTTCGCGGGCGGGGAGTGCGGCGGGGGTCATCGCCTTTTGCGCGTCGATCGCGGTGCGGATGCCGGCGGCGTAGTCCTTCGACAACAGGCGGTCCAGCGGGTTATGCACAAAGGCCGGGTCGCCGAGATGAGTGTTGCGGTCGCGGTAGGCGTGGCGCATCGCCTCGACCAGCAGGTGCACCAACTGTGCCGAGCGGAAGCCGAGTGCCTTCAGATCGTAGCCTTCGAGGATGTTGAGGATCTCGCAGATCGTCGTGCCGCCGGAGCTCGGCGGTGGCGCCGAGAGGATGCGGTAGCCGCGGTAGGAGCAGGTCAGCGGCGGCCCCTCGGTCACCCGATAATTGGCGAAATCCTCCGGGGTGAGAATGCCGCCATTGGCCGCGCTCGCCGTTGCGACCGCAGCGGCGATCGCGCCCTTGTAGAAGGCGTCGGGCCCGTATTCTGCGATCTCTGCGAGCGTCGCCGCGAGATCCGATTGGACGAGCCGGTCGCCCGCCGCCAAGCGGCTGCCGTCCCGCCGCAGAAAGATCTTGGCAGCGACCGGATCCTTGGCGAGCCGCTTGCTCTCGAGGGTGTCGGCATCGGCCTGGCCCAACACATAGCCGTCGCGCGCCAATGCGATCGCCGGCGCGAGCAGTGCCGCGCGTGCGAGGCGGCCGTATTCGACCGCCGCGCGCTCAAGCCCCATTACTGTGCCCGGCACCGCGGCGGCGCGGTAGCCCCAGCGGCTGAGCTCATCGATCGGCTTGCCGGCGGCGTCGAGATACATCGCGGCGGTCGCCGCACCGGGTGCGGTCTCGCGAAAATTGATGAAGGTGTCGCGCCCATCCTTCAGGTGGATGGTCATGAACCCGCCGCCGCCGATATTGCCGCAGCACGGGTCGACGACGGCGAGCGCGTAGCCGACGGCAACAGCAGCATCGATCGCGTTGCCACCCTGGGCAAGGATCCGCACCCCGACCTCGGAGGCATAGCGTTGCGCCGAGACCATCATGCCGTGCTCGGCTTCGACCGCCGCGTATGCGATGCCGACGCTGAGCGCTGTCAGCCAGACGCCGGCGGCCAGCAGGGAATAGCGCGCGCGGATTTTTCCCTGCCAGACAGGGAAATTACGGGGAAAAAATCGCGAACGGCGGGGGTCCAACGCCGAAACGCCTTCTTGATCCGCTACTTAGGAAGCATCACCGGCCGACGAAATAGCGGCCGGCAGGGGAATTTTGACGCGCTTCTGACGTCGAACCCAAAGGCATCGCGGTGCTCCTGATCCGACGCCGACGATACTCCCGGACTTTGTCGGCATGAGGGCGACGCGTCAGCGAACCGCCTGGTAGAGCCGCTCGTCATAGAGCGCACCTTCGAGCGGGTTCAGCTTCTGCCGAAACTCCTTGGTGTGCGCCGCCATGATGCTGGCATCGAAGGTCCTGCGGTTGTGCCAGCCCTCGAACAATGTGAAGTGGTTCGGGCGGTCGATCTGCTGCAGCACGTCGAACCACAGATTGCCGTTATCCTTTCGAGCGGCCGCGGATAGCGCCTTGAGGAGCTCGATGGCTTGATCCTTTTGCGGCGGCGGGACATCGACATGAGTGAGGACATAGACGGCTTGACGGCCGGGCCGCCCGGTCGGTGCTGCAACCGAGAAGCC
>DATNKF010000361.1:0-2451 GCA_035603555.1 Allostellaceae bacterium | reverse complement strand
TGAGGAGATGGATGTCAAAGATCGTATAGACCTGGGCTGCGGTCACATCCGCCCAGCCGAAGCCGAGCGCCGCCATACGCTGCTCCATCGCCCCGAGCACGAAACGCGCTTTCTCGCACATCGCCTCGGACGACTGGTCGCCGCGCCGAATGATGCGCCCTTCATAGCTGGGGCCGCCCTCCCGCGCTTCGCCGCTTCCCGCGGCGACAAAGCTGCGCGCCGCGCTGTTCGCGCTCGGGACGGTGTAGCTGAAGGCGTAGAACGACGGCGTGGTGGGCGGGTCGATTTCCGGGCAGACGTTCGAGCGGGCAACCGGGTTGACCTCGTCGCGGAAAATCCCCCAGGCGGCCAGCCGCTCGACATAATGCCGATTGAACGCAACGAAACCGGCGTCGGTGAATTGCGCCGGGGAGCGCAGCTCGCAGGCGCAGAACGCGGTGGGCGAGCGTCCAATGCCGGCGAGGTAGGCTTCGATCGCATCAAAACCTTCGGCCAGCGGCAGAGGTCTCGCGAAGCGCGCGCGCTCGACGCGGAAGCCGGGCTCGGCGGCAACCCCGCCAGAATATTGGAACTGATGGCTGATGAAGCGGTATCCGCCGGCTGGGAAAGACTGAACCGTCGGCATGGGCGCGGCCTCTGTTGAGATTGGGAGTGCGCCTAGCATTGCGCGGCATCTTGCTTTTGTCATCCCGGCGGGAGATCGCGAGAGGGTTTGGCCTTTGTTTGCCCGGGCGCGCAGTACGCCTGGACGACACGGAATGGTCCGAGATGGACCTCGATGACCTCGCCAACGTCTGGCGGTCAATCCCGCCGGGTCAATTTCTCCCTTCCTTTGCTTCGAGCTTTTTCAGTCGACTGGCGACCCCGGTGGCGCCGAGGTCGCGGGCATGACGATACCAGAGCACGGCCATATCCGGATCCCCGTGCAAACCGCGCCGATGGGAGGCGTCCAGATAGACGGGATCGAAAGTCTCCCCCAACCTCACCGCCGCTCGCGCCTCTCCTGCATCCGCGGCGCGCTCGTAAAGAAGACGGGCCGAGGCGACATCGCCCGTCGCGAACAGCCAATCGCCACGCGCCAGAAGCCCAGCGATCTCCGCGGCCGAAAGGGTCGGCACAGTCGGCTGGTTCCGCGGACCGGGCGACGCAACAGTCGAAGTCGCTTCTACCGTGTTGGCAGGCGTCGCCGTGACCACAGACTTAGGCCAAACAGGTGGTGAGAATGGGGGTCCAAAGATTAGCTTTGCTTCCCACTCCGAGGCAGCTGGTGTCGGCGCCTGTCCGGCGAGCGTGGCAGTCTGCGCCGTGCTGGCGGCCGGGGGCATCATCGCCAAGCCTCGGATCAAAGATGTAGCCTCGCTAGCCTTTGCGGGAGCCTCCGTCGCGAGTGCATTTTTAGCCGCGGCTTTCTCACCCGCAGAATGCGCAAGCAAGAAAATGCCGGTGCCTGCGGCCGCCGCTGCAACTACGACGGACGCGAGACAGAGGCGGGAGGTCAACAGGAGCCGACGCCCCCCGGCGCGGCTGGACCTCAGCCGCGACGCCCGCGCAATACGCGGAGGATCGGGTCGGGGTTGCTGGCTCGTGGTCTCTTCGAGGCCGCGCAGGGTGTTGTGCCGCATCCCAAACGCGACTGTCCAATCCAAGTGTTGGGCGGCGCGCTCGATTATGCTCGATGGCGCAAACCCCGGCTTGGCGTCACGCTGCGGCGGCATCTCAGGGATCATCAACCCTGTCCCTCAAATATTCCTGAGAGAGGTTTGCGTTTCGCATGCGCTCCTCGGTCGCCAGTCGCAACCGGATCGGACCCACTCAGCACCGACCTATTGGTTGCAGGAAAGGCTTCGAGAGCCGCCGTCAGTCAGCTTGCTACCACACATCGGCGGGATCAAGCGCATGCCGACGAAAAACGGGCCAGGGGACCGGCCTCGGCGAGCGATTCCATGGAGCCAAGTCAGGTTCGCACTCGGCTCTCCGCTGGAGGGAAGTGGATTCGAACCTACGGTCCCTCTCAGGGATTCCGCCATCCGAGCCGGTGGCGCGCAAACCGACGTCGGGCGTCAGAACGGCCGTTTCTCTACGGCGGGACCGGCGGTTCGAATCCGTCTCAGCGGTGAGTCAGGTGCGAACCTGAATTCCGCTTCCTGACGCCCTGGTCCCCGCCGGAGCCCCTCGGCCCACTTCTGGCGGATGCGGAGCTCGTGACTCGGTCATATCTGGCGCGCCGGTTCCCCCCGCGCGTTTTTCGCCTATAAGATGCCGGCCATAACTAGCGGCGCGGCGCTCGACGCGAGACTCGCCCGCCTGCTAGGAGGCGGCTGAGTTCCGCGTGGTTCAATCGATCAGCAATTTCATCTCGATTGGCTTTAATCGCAACCGCAGGCCTGCTTTCGATCCCGGGCATGATCATACCACGGACATCGCAATCGAACCCGTAGCGGCGCTGACGCC
>DATNKF010000360.1:0-8365 GCA_035603555.1 Allostellaceae bacterium | reverse complement strand
GACGAAGTCGTCGATGTAGGTGGCCCACATCTGGCGCTGGAAATACTCGCTCGGCTTCAGCTTATTGGTAAAGCCGGCGGAGATCCGTTGGCGCTCGAAGGCGCGATCCATGCGCTGCAGATAATAGGGCAGCCAGCCGATGTTGTTCTCGGCGGAGACAATCTGCAATTCGGGGAAGCGGTCGAGCACGCCCGAGAAGATCAGCACGCTGAACGATTTCTCGACCTCGTGCGACAGCACCGTGGAGCGCATATAGCGCTCGCCCCAATTGTACTGGCTCTCGACACCCATGCCGGTGATCGCGTGCAGGCTGACCGGCATCTTGAGCTCCTGTGCCGTCGCCCAGAACGGATCGTAGATGTCCGAGCTGTAGGGCTGCTCCTCGGGCGGCGAGCACCAGATCATGGCACCCTTGAGGCCCATCTTGGCGCAGCGCTCGAGCTCGCGGGCACCGGCCTTTGGGTCATAGAGCGAGATCATCGGCAGCCCGGCCATGTGCTTTGGGTCATAGCTGACAAATTCCGCGAGCCAGTCGTTGTAGACGCGGAAGCAGTCCGCCTGCAGCCCGGGGTCCTTCAGCCAGAAGATGCGGAAGCCGAGTGTGGTGTAGAGCACGTCCGCCTCGACCCCGTCGAGCGCATTGTCCTTCTTCCGCTCGGCCGGATCCCAGCCGCCTGGCCGGGCATCGGCATAGGTCGCCTTGGTCAGGAATTCCTTCAATTCCTCAGGGCTCTTGCCGGCGCCAAGGCCGATGCCGATCGGGTGCGGCGCATAGCCCTCGTAATGGAAATAGGCACCCTCCTTACCCGGCGGGTTGACCATCAGCTGCGGCGCCCGCTCGCGGTATTTCTTGTCGACGCGCGTCGACCACAGGTCAGGCGGCTCGCTGACATGCGAGTCGGCGGAGATCAATTTGTATTCCGGCATTCGATCCTCCTCCCCGATGAACCAGGGCTGTTTTGCGGCGCAGCCGCCAACGCCAAGACGTCCGATAGCCTATGTTAGATCAGCACGTGGCCTAGCGTCCATAAACGGAATTGCACCACAATCATGAATTGCATCCGCGGTCCGCTCATGCGCCATGTACAGCGAATCTACAGCGACATTTATCCTATAAGTTGAATTACTCTTTTTACGCGGTGTTCGCCACCCGTAGCTGCCGCAGCAGGCCGCCCTACTGCCCCAGGTCCTTCCGAGGTCCCAGTCTCCGGTCAGTTCGGAAACGACCATCGGCCGGGACTATGCGATGTGAAAGTGGCAATTCCGGGATCGTTCGGGCGATCCGTGATGCGGGTATTCCAGCCACATCGCCTGGCTGCGAACCCGCCCCGCCCTTGTCATTCGACGATGCCGATATAGGGCAAGTAGCGGTATTTTTTGGCATAGTCGATGCCGTAGCCGGCAACGAATACGTCGCCGATGGGGAAGCCGACAAAATCAAGCTCGACTCTGACCTCCCGCCGCTCCGGCTTATCGAGCAGCGCACAGGTCCAGAGGTCGCCGATCCCGCGCTGCCGCAGCAGGGCGGCGGCATAGGCGATGGATCGGCCGGTATCGACAATGTCGTCGACGAGCAGCACCCGCCGCCCCGCAAGGTTGGTCGGGACGTCGCCGAGGAGTTGCACTTCGCCGCTGCTTACTTTGGCAAGGCGGTAGCTGCTCAGCCGCATAAACTCGATCTCGGGATGCGCCCCGGCCCGATCCAGCGCGCGTGCGAGGTCAGCGACAAACATTGCCGCACCCTTGAGCAGTCCAACGATGACGAAATCGTCCGGGATCATCCGCGCGATCTCGGCGGCGAGCGCCTCGACCTGCGCAGCGATCTCCGCCTCGCTGAGAAGCGAGCGTATGCCCTCCATCGGCAGCTCCCAAGCCGGTAGGACGGCTAAATTAAGTCCGACGGCCATCCCCACCGCTATCATCGCGGGCTACGTGCGTAACGCAATGGATCCCCTCCACGTCGCATCGACCAGGCACCCGTACTCTGCGACGATCCGGCGCGCGCCGCGCGCCTAGCCCGCGGACTGCGATCCGGGGCGGGTGGCGGGTTTTTCGTTCGGAATCGGTATGAATTCACTGGCGAGGTACACGCCGTTGCTCAAGCCCATCAGCTCCAGAAAACTGGTTGGGATTTCAGGAAGCTGGAAGCTGTCGATCACAGGTGGTACGGTGCTCTCTTACAAAACCAACATGATAGACGGCAATATAGCGGGGGACGGCACGCCGCTGACCGGTGTTCCACTCAATTAGGGTCGCAGCGATAATGGGGCGCTTCAGCTCCTCAGATGCGGCATCACCTCGGTGGCGAAGAGGTCCATGTTCCGCCGCGTGAGCTCGTCGGAGAGGATGCCGAACTGGAGGAGGGCGACGAGAATGCCGAAGCCGGTGCGCTCGCGCATCTTCTCGATGCCCGCCAATACCGTCCGGGGGCTGCCGATCAGCGCGGTGCCGCTTTCGATCAGACCCTCGGCGGTGGCCTTGCCGCCGCCTAGCAGCCCTCTGCGCATGCTGACGAAATTCTTCATCGAGCGCATCGAGGTGTAGCCGGGCGGCATCAGCATCTCGAAGCTCTGACGCAGGAAATCGTTGAACAGCGTCTCGACCGCGCGCCCCGCCTCCTCGCGGGCTCGCTCGTCGGTCTCGGCGACATAGATCGGGCAGGCCCAGCCCAGCTGATCGGCCGCCGCCTCATAGCCGTATTGCCGTGCCTGGTCGCGATAGGTGTTGTGGTAGCGCGCGACGAGGTCGGCCGACGAGAAGGTCACCAGGAACGGGTACTTGCGCTTGGGATCGGCCGCCCAGGCGACCGTCTCGCTCGACCCCTGCGACGGGATCCAGACCGGCGGGTGCGGGCTCTGGTAGGGCCTCGGCCACAAATTGACGTAGCGCAGACTGAAATGGTCGCCGTCGAAGGCGAAGGGACCAGGCTCCGTCCATGCCCTGATAATGAGGTCGTGCGCCTCGTGGAAACGCTCGTGCGAGAAATAGGGATTGGCGCCCGATGAATGGTATTCCGAGCCAATGCCGCGCACGAAGCCGGCGATGATGCGGCCCTTCGACAGGACGTCGAGCATCGCGAATTCTTCGGCGATGTAGATCGGGTTGTTCACCAGGGGCAGCGCCCGGCCGAGGATCGCGATCTGGACCCTTTTCGTGCGCTGGATCAGCGCGCTGGCGATCAGGTTGGGCGCTGGCATCAGGCCATAGGCGGTCTGGTGATGCTCGTTGACGCCGATCGCATCGAAGCCGAGCTCCTCGGCATAGACGAGCGCGTCGATGTGGCGCGCGTATTCCTCCGCCCCCTTCACCGGGTCGTAAAGCCGGTTCGGCAATACCACCCAGGGCGAGCGGTGCTTGGCCGCCTCGGCGAGGTCGAGCGGCCGGTACGGCATCAGGTGGAAGGAAACGAGCTTCATGACGCGACTCCTTCCAGGAAGTCGATGACCTGGCGCGCGACGAGAGAAGCCTGCTCGACATGCGGGAGATGCCCGCAGTCACGCACCATCGCGAGCCGCGCATCCGGCAGGCGCTCATGCCACAGGGCCGCATTGGCCGGCGGCATGATCTTGTCGTCGTCGCCCCAGACGATCAGTGCCGGCAATTTGATGCGGTGCAGCCACTTCTCCAGATCGGGATTATACCACCGCGGCTGCCAGCCGAGCTTCGCCACCGTAAAGCGGTTCCGGAGCATCACGTCCATCTGCGCCTCATCAGGCGTCAGCCCCAGGATGCGATCGGCGAAGGACTGGTCGTGATAGAGGTTGCGCACGGCCTCTTCGGGCCCCCAGATGAAGTTGTCGCCACATGGCACGCCCTTGACCCGAATGCCGGCCGGCGCCAGCTGGACGAGGCTCTGGAAGCGCGAGCGGTCGCGGATCAGCATCTCGGCGGCGAGCCAGCCGCCGAGCGAGTTGCCGATCAGATGCGCCCGATCGAGCCCCGCCTCCTCGACCAGGTCGAGATAGAACATGGCAAGGTCAGGCATCGAGTGGATCCACGGTGGGTCGTCGGAGCCGCCAAAGCCGGGGTGTTCGGGTACCAGCAGCTCGTAATGCTCCGCCAGCGCATCGAAGAACGGCAGCCATTGCGGAACCCCGCCGGCGCCATGCAGGAACAGCACTGTCGGGCCGCGCCCGGCACGATGCATCCTGATAGCGACCTCCCGGACCTTGATCTCGCTGAGTTCAGCCGGCATGTCGTCTGCTCCCTCTCGAAGACGTACTCTCTGGGTGCTTTACCATAGCGCAAAAGCAAGCGTGATTGCCTCGTTGGCGGCCTATGCTCTTCGCGCCACCCTCGGCTTGACTGGTTCCGGCGTCGGCAACGGCAGTGCCGCATCGGCGTCGGATTCGGGGGCGCGAGCGATCTTGACCAGCGCCTGTAAGAGCAGGGCGACGCCGCTGAGGCGGGTCTTCTCGGGGGCGAGCAAAGGGCGTCGGCGGCTGAAGTCGTGGCAGTGTTCAGGAGGATGAGACAACCCCTGCCAATCTAGCTATGGGGATTACCTGGTAACAGCGCAGGTCAAAACGGCAGGATCCTGGAATCAGCCGGATCCCAATGTCGCTTTTGACGCGTTCGCCTTCAAGCGTCTCGGTACGTCCGGCAGCGGCACCGGCGGCGATCTCAAGCCTTTATCGCGAGCTCGATCTCTCCGAAATTTCGCGACGGGGTTCAATGCAGGCACCGGCCGGAGGCCGGCAACGAGGCATGGCTATTGCGGGTGCGGAAGGCCGCAGCTGGCGTGCCTGAGCTATTTACAAAATATCCCCGTCGTTATAGCCAAGACGCTCGGCCAGCAACCGAGCTAGGGTTGGACGCCACCCGACGTTGACTGCGCGTTTATCAGCCCCCGATCCCTACGAAGCGGAGATTTGATGACCTCGCAGACGGAAGTTCAGCAACTCCGCGCTTCGCAGGTCGTAGTCAGACCAACGTCATCTCGACCCGCTATGTGGCTTCTTCCGATTTTTGCCGGTCTCGTCCTGGTTTACGCAATCACGCCGACTGCCGGCAACCTGCTTTCGATCGGCTTCATCTTTGAGAGAAATTATAACGAAGGATGGAATGTCTATAATACCCAGCGGTTTATCGATCACCAGCTGATTTACGATAACAACTACTGGCGGGTTAACAATTATCCGATCTTTTCTTTTTTGGCGACGGCCGGCGTTAATCTTGTGATCCACGATTTATTGGTAAGCGGACGGCTGATCGCTCTGGTGTCTTTTTTCGCGGTGGGCATCTTCGCGGCAATGGCTACACGCCGTTTCGGCGGTGACCGAGTCGATGCGCTGTTCGGCGGGGGCTGCGCGCTGGGCTTTTGCTATTGTGTCGCGCCTGCCTGGATAGCGGTCGACGATCCGCAGACCCTGGGCGAGGCCATTATGCTCGGAGGTCTGGTCAGCCATATTTCCAGACCGCCGGACCGAGCGAGCCTGTTGCGGACGGCCCTCTTCGTGATGCTCGGCTGTTTTGTCAAGCACAACCTCCTAGCGATCCCCCTCGCGATCACCTTCGATATCGCGATCCGCGCGCCGCGCCGGCTGCCGTTCTGGCTCGGCTGCTGCACCGGTCTCACCCTCGGTTGCCTCGGGCTCACCTACCTTGTCGCAGGCGGCGACTTTATCGATCATCTGCTCTCACCCCGGATTTTTACTTGGTACGGTGCCCGGTATCATTTGATGAAGTATCTGCGTCTCGGCGAATTCCCGCTGGCCGTGATTGTTTTGTTTGCCCGAGCAATCTTTTCACGCGATCGCCTCGTTCTCAGCGCTTATGGCGTCATTTCTATTTCCAGCGCGACGATTTTGTCGGGTTTTGAGGGAGCCTCTTACAACATGTTTCAAGACGCAGCGGTGTTTCTGGCCGTCGCCGCGGGTGTCACGCTCCATGAACTGCGATGGCGCATAATCGCCGGAGAATCCGCTCACCAGCGCACGGCGAAGCTCGTGCTGAGTGTTGCGCCGCTCCTTCTCGCGCAGCCGATCCTGGCGAGGAGCCCACAGGCCTTTGTGCGAATTGTTCATGCCGGCGATACGTTGGAAATCTACCGCCGAGCCGAACGGTCGTTCTTGGATGAAGCGGAGTACATATCGCAGAAGCACGGACTGGCGATTTGCGAAAGTCTGCTTCTGTGCTACCGCGCCGGCCAGCCATTCACGCTAGATCCTTTTAACTCCCGCCAATTCATGCTGGCCGGCCGTCTTGACCAAAATGAATTGATCCGGCGTATCGCTGCCAAAGAGTTCGCGGTGGTGCAATTGCGCGCCGACATCTGTGACGACCGGGACGGCGGCTCATGTTTGATCCGTCATCACCGACGGAAATTCGAACGCTTCAACGACGACGTGCTCTATGCAGTAGACCGTTATTATCGGATCGGCTGGCGCTCCCAAGACGGCACATTTTATGTCCCAGAATAAGCCGCCTGGCGGGCATGTAGTTAGTCTGTAGGCCCACTAGGTAGGAGGCGATGCACAATGCGGGTACTGACGCTCACGCCCTTCGCGCCACTCGCGGCTTGACCAGCGCCGGAGTCGGTTGCGGCAGGGCGGCTTCGGGTTTGGCGGTGCGGGCGATCTTGACAAGGGCTTGCAGTAGCTTGGCGACGCCGGCGAGGCGGGTCTTCTCGTCTTCCCAATTGCGCAGGTAGACGATCTTCTGGTCGGGGCGGAGCTTGAGCGTGCCGGCATTGCGTTGGATCAGGTCGACGAGGCCGGCGGGGTTGGCAAAGCGGTTGCCGCGCAGCGCGATCACCGCACCCTTGGGTCCGGCCTCGACGCGCTCGACCCCGGCCTCGCGGCAGGCGCGCTTGATCGCGATGATCTCAAGCAGGTTCTCGACCTCTCGTGGCAGCGGGCCAAAGCGGTCGATCAGCTCGGCGGCAAAGCCGTCGATCTCGCGGCGGTCGGCGAGTGCGGCGATGCGGCGGTAGAGCCCGAGCCGCACGCCGAGATCGGCGACATAGCCCTCGGGGATCAAGACCGGCGTGCCGATCGTGATTTGCGGGCTCCACTCCTCGGGTGCGGCCTCATCCCCGCCCTCGGTGCGCGCCGCAGCGACCGCCTCTTCGAGCATGTGCTGGTAGAGCTCGATGCCGACCTCGCGAATGTGGCCCGATTGCTCGTCCCCCAACAAATTACCGGCGCCGCGGATGTCGAGGTCGTGGCTCGCCAGCTGAAACCCCGCACCCAGATTGTCCAAGGTCTGCATGACTTCGAGCCGGCGCTGCGCCGTCGCCGTCAGCTTCTTCCTCTCGGGCAGGGTCATATAGGCGTAGGCGCGGATCTTGGCGCGCCCGATGCGGCCGCGCAGCTGATAGAGCTGGGCCAGCCCGAACATGTCGGAGCGATGTATGATCAAGGTATTGGCCGACGGGATGTCGAGGCCGCTCTCGATGATGTTGGTCGACAGCAACAGGTCATAGGCGCGCTCGTCGAAGGCGGTCATCGCCGCTTCGAGCTCAGTGGGCGCCATGCGGCCATGCGCGACCGCGTATTTGATCTCGGGGACGATCTCGCGCAGCCGCTCGCGCACCTCGTCGAGATCGGCGATGCGCGGCACGACATAGAAGATCTGACCGCCGCGATCGCGCTCGCGCATGATCGCCTCGCGGATCGTCACCGGGTCGTAGGGCATCACAAAGGTGCGCACCGCCAGGCGATCGATCGGCGGCGAGGCGATGATGCTCATCTCGCGCACGCCCGAGAGCGCCAATTGCAGAGTGCGCGGGATCGGGGTCGCGGTCAGGGTCAGGACATGGACATCGGCCTTGAGCTGCTTCAGCTTCTCCTTTTGCGCGACCCCGAAGTGCTGCTCCTCGTCGACGACAAGGAGCCCGAGATGGGCGAAGCGGACATCCTTGGCGAGCAGCGCGTGCGTCCCGATGACGATGTCGAGGCGGCCCTCGGCGAGCTCCTTCTTGACGTCGCGCGCCTCCTTGGCGGGAACGAGCCGCGAGAGCCGAGCGACGCGCAAGGGCAGCCCGGCAAAACGCTCGCTGAAGCTGCGGAAATGTTGCCGCGCCAGCAATGTCGTCGGCACGACCACCGCGACCTGCGAGCCGGCCATCGCCGCGATAAAGGCCGCGCGCAACGCCACCTCGGTCTTGCCAAAGCCGACATCGCCGCAGATCAGCCGGTCCATCGGCTTGCCCGAGGCCATGTCGGCGAGGGTGTCGGCGATCGCGGTCAGCTGATCCTCGGTCTCGGGATAGGGGAAGCGGGCAGCAAATTCCTCGTAGATGCCTTCCTGCGGGTGCAATACGTCGCCCGGCCGCAGCTGGCGCTCGGCAGCGACGCGGATCAGCTCGCCGGCAATGTCGCGGATGCGCTTTTTGACCCGCGCCTTGCGCGACTGCCAGGCG
>DATNKF010000359.1:0-2420 GCA_035603555.1 Allostellaceae bacterium | reverse complement strand
ACCGCGGCAATAGTCAACGCTACCCCGACGGGTACGTCTCCGGTCGGCGAAAAGGCCCAGTCCAGCGCCGCGCGCAGGTTGTCGATCCGGCGGCCATAAGCGGCCAGCCATTCGGAGGCGGGTCGCGTCTCCAGTTCGGCTTCGGCGCGCTCGAAAAGGTCCCGACAGTATTTGGCGTGGCGTCTCGCGACCTGCTCGAATTCGCCGCTTTGCGTGAGTTTCTCGAGCGCGTAGGCCCGCGTCGTCTCGAGCAGCCGATACCACCCCGTGGCACCACCGAGATCCGCCGCGACGAGCGACTTCGCGACCAAATTCACGGCGCAGTCGACGATATCCGCGCCGGCGATCTCGTCAGTCGCCGCTATCGCACTCGCCGCCTGCAGTGTGAAGCCGCCAGCAAAGATCGCCAGGCGCCGCAGGACTACACGCTCGGGCTCCGGGAGCAGCCGATAGCTCCAGTCGAGCGTCGCCCGCAATGTCTGGTGCCGCGGCAACGCCGTGCGGCGGCCGCCCGTCAGCAGGTGCAAACAATCATCGAGGCGAGCCGCGAGCTCTTCGACCCCGAGCGCATTCGTCCGCGCGGCCGCCAGTTCGATCGCCAGCGGGATGCCGTCGAGATGCCGGCAAATCACCGCGATCGCCGCGGCAACGCACCCATCCGGCGAGAGCTGCGGTTCTGCCGCGCGCGCCCGCGCAACGAACAGCTGCACGGCGCCGTATCGCAACAGCTCCTCCGCGTCCTGGCTATCCTCCTTCGGCGCGGCGAGCGGCGGCACCCGGTACAGGCACTCACCCTCTGCTCGCAGCGGCTCGCGGCTCGTCGCCATCACCCGCGCCGCCGGGCTGGCGCGAACCACTGCCTCGGCCATGCTCGCCGCTGCGCCGACGAGATGCTCACAATTGTCGAGCACCAACAGGAGCTGCTTCGCGGCGAGCGCGTTCGCAATGCGTTCGGGCGATACGACGTTATCGGCGAGGTCGAGACCGAGCTCCATGGCGACGGTGGCCGGCACGAGGTCGGGATCCGAGAGCGGCGCGAGCTCAATAATCCAGATCCCGTCGGCGAATTCAGGCAGCAGGCGTCGTGCGACCTCGAGCCCGAGGCGCGTCTTGCCGATCCCTCCGGCACCCGTCAATGTGACCAGGCGGTGGGTGGCGGTAAGGCCCAGGACCTCCTCAACCTCGACGTCGCGGCCGATCAGCTCGGAAACCGGCTCAGGCAGGTTGGTCGGCGGGCGGGGCGGGGCGGCCACTGGGGCGACCGTATCGGTGATGACCTGCGCATGAGGGCTCGCCGCGACGGTGCGGATCTCCCCGGTAAACTGGTAGCCTCGTCCGGAGATCGTGCGGATCAGGCTGCGCTCCGCTCCGAGGGCGTCGCGCAGGGCCGAGATCTGGAAGTGCAGGCTGTTCTCCTCGACAATCCGGTTCGGCCAGACTCGTTCCATAAGCGTATCTTTGGCGACGACAGCCCCTTGCTCCTCGATCAGCGCCATCAGCATATCAAAGGTGCGACCGCCGAGGTGGATCGGCTGACCGTCGGCGAGGAGTTCGCGGCGATGCGGTACGACCCTGAAGTGGCCGAACTCGATGATCGCCGGCGTTTCGGACGTGAGATCCATAGCGGGGGGACTATTACGCCATTTCTGGGGTTCAGGCTTCTTCAGTACGGGTAAGCTGCGAGCGCAGCTTCCGCGTCTGGCGGAGAAATCTCTACGACAGGGGTAGCGGCATCGCGTGCATCTTTGGCGTGCCTGCCCCAAATTCGGCGCAGGCCAACCATAGAGAAAGCTTCGAGTAGTCCAAGGTATTGAGCGCGGGCATCCTCGATCGAGCTGAGGCAGCAGCGCGCATTCGCCAATCCCTTTTCCGAGAGAGCCCAAAAGCCCTTGTCAGCCGATGACATAACGGTCCGCATTGATCGGGTGTGAGTTAAACCTCATTAACCATGGTAAATCAGGGTAAATCACGCCAATCTCGGTCCTCCCGAGCGCCCCCCTGAACTTCTTTTGTCCTGGGTACTCGCCCCTTAGCCGTAAGCGGACTGTCTCCAGAGGTGTGCAGATTGACTGTTCGTTGTGGACCCGCGATGCCCAGGCTGAGAAATCTTGTCGCTATCAAGGAGCTGTTCATCGCAGGCCTGTCCAGTGCGGTGATGGGAGCACTATCTCATCCGAAGCGATGCGCGACGGCATCCCCCCTCGACCGAAATGAGGCTCCAGCGGCCGAAGTTGCCTCAGATTCGAAAGCGTCATCTAGATGCCGGTTTCGCCCGCGCCGACGTGCCCCTTGACGGCCTTCAAGCGTTCGGACCGGCTCTGTCGGCGTGACACGCAGGATTCTCGAATTCCTTCCTGCGAAATGCATCCGCGGTCGGGACGGATCTGGAGAAAAGGCAACTCACGAAAACCGAAGGTTGA
>DATNKF010000358.1:0-2544 GCA_035603555.1 Allostellaceae bacterium | reverse complement strand
TGACGTTCACCGGCCCTTCCCTAAACCGTCGCCGTCGACCCTCACCGGCCCTCCCAGTGCCTACGGTCCGCTGGCCAGGCTGGCCAGGATCGCCTGCGCTGTTTCTAGTCCGCTGGCGAGCGCGGCCTCGACCGTGCCCATATCCGGGCCGGCATAGAGCGCCTCGCCGGCAAAGAATATGGCCCCGCCACCCGGCTTCCTCAGGGCCGACTGCGCTGCCCGTGTCTTGGGCGTGGCATAGGAATAGGCGCCGCGCGCGAACCGGTCGTTGCCCCAGTTGATCGCTCGCGACGCGACGACATGCTTCCTGATGCTGTCGGGAGATAGATCGAAAATCTCGGCGAGCGAGGCGATCCCCATCTCGACGAGCTCGCTCGCGGCGAGTGAGGACACCGTGTCGGCCTTGGGTCCCGCGAACCAGCCCGTCAGCACCGGATGGCTGGCCGGATGCTGTGTCCACCAGGTCGGGACTGTTGCGTCGGAAACGAGGAAGGACAGGTCGGCCAGATCTAGTCCGCTATGATCGGCCCACCATTTGGTTGCAAAGCGCAGCAGGATCTTGACGACGTTGCCGAACCCGATATCGGCAGTGACTGCCGCCCGATCGCGCGCCGCCGGCGGAAGCGCGATTTCGGACAGGAGCGGCGGTGGCGCTGTAATGATCACAGCATCGGCCTCGAAGACGGCGCCGTTGTGGCAGCGGGCGGCAATCCCTCCGCGCACCTCGTCGATGGCCGTTACGGAAGCGCCGAGATGGATCGCGGCATCGTGCCTGCGGCATTCGGTTTCGAGATACTCGACGAGCGCGCCATGGCCTTCCGCGATCCGCCCGTGCTGACCCTCGTCCCGCGCCGTCCACTCGTCGCGGAGTGCAAGGGTGCTGGCACGGTGCGGGTCGGCCGCGTCGTAGCCCTCGACCGTCCGCGTGATTGCCCGCCGCAGCCGATCGTATCGCCGGTCGGCAAAATACGTCTCCAGGAAATCAGCAATCGGCAGATCGGCTTTCACCTTGCTCAGGGCTTGGTAAAACCGATCCGCATGAGGAACCGAAGACTCGTCGGGCAATAACGCCCCGGTCCGGGTACTCCATCGCGTACCAGCGCGGGGCAGCAGAGAGAGTTGCGCTTCGCGCATCAAGCTGCGTGTCACCTGCGCGGCGCCGTGAACAAACTCGGCGCCGCCCTCCGCCGGGTAGCCAAATTCCTGAATGGGCAGCGGGTAGATGCGTCCGCCGCAGCGGTCTCGCGCCTCGACTATCGTCACTCCTTTACCTGCGCGCGCGAACTCGCGCGCAGTCATCAGGCCCGCAGCCCCGGCACCAACAATCAGAAAATTCGTCAAATGTGGCGGGGCCAATGGTGCGTCCGAGTCAACCCCGCCGAAACCGGCCCCGATCCGGCACGCCCGCCGTCACTGCAAGGCGTAGAACCCCATCGCGCCGCCGGCCAATACCTGGTGCCTCGCCTCGGCGGACAACGGCCCGATCCGCTCGCGGATCATGTCAGGCGCGCCCGGGAAGAAGCCGTCCTGATGCGGATAATCGGTCGCCCACATGATCTTGTGCGGGCCGATATAGTCGGCCAGCACGGCAATGCTGTTCTCTACCGGCTCGAACGAGATCCAGCAATTGCGCCGGAACAGTTCGCTCGGCCGCATCTTCGGGGCGGTATCGTTAAACCCTTGGTCGTCGAAATGCCGGTCCATACGGTCGAGCCAAGGCGCGATCCAGCCGCCGCCCGATTCGAGGAACGCGATGCGCAATCGCGGGTGGCGATCGACGACGCCGCCCCAGATCACGGCCATCGCCGCGAGCATCATCTCCATCGTATGGCTGATCATGTGGCGCGCCGCGCGGTCGCCCTCGAAGCGATCGACGCCGACCGTGGGCATCGCGGTGGTCGAGCCCTCGTGAAAGCCGATCGAGAAGTCGAGCTCCTCGGCCATCGTCCAGAACGGCTCGTACATCGGGTCGCTGATCATCTTGTTGCCGTGATACGGGTTCGGCCGCAGAAACCCGCCGCGCATCCCGAGCGCTTGGCGCGCATAGCGCATCTCCTCGATCGCGAGCTCGACCGACTGCATCGGCAGCATTGCGACCCCGAACAGCCGGTCGGGATAGGGCTTGCAGTAATCGGCGAGCCAGCGGTTGTAGGCGCGGCACATCCCGGCCGCGAGCCCGGGGTCCGCGACGGCGCCGGCGAAGAGGCCGAGGCTCGGGTAGAGGAAAGCGGCGTCGATCCCGTCGGAATCCATGTCGACGATGCGGGCATGCGGGTCGAACCCGCCCTTCTTCCCTTCGGCATATTTGAGGGTGTCGGGCTTGACCGCGCCCTGCCGGACGCCGACCGAGCCGAGGCTGCCGATCCCCCGCGGATTGCCCAGCAACTTGCCCTCGACCTCGAGGCGCTCCTTGCCGTTTTCGTCGATGACAAAGCGCGGCCGGCGCTCGCGGAATTCGGGATCGATGTATTTGTCCCAAAGATCGAGCGGTTCCAGGATATGACCGTCGGCGTCGATGACGTTGTAGGCGCGAGCCATGACCCG
>DATNKF010000357.1:0-7124 GCA_035603555.1 Allostellaceae bacterium | reverse complement strand
GCCGGGGTGAGGGGGGCCGTCGTCCCGGGTCGGGCGCCGCCCACCTCACCCTCCCGCTGCGCGGGTCCCTCCCTCTCCCCCCTGAAGTGCGGAGAGGGGCTTGCAAACGGGTGACGGCTATGTCGCGGTTGGCAGCGTCGCAACCCAGTCCAATTCCCCGGACAGCCCTGCGCGAAAGCGGAAACCAGAGATGTCGGGCTACAGCACTTGCCCCTGGAGCCCTGCATTTGCGGAGGTGACGCATTACGATATTCCTATTTTGCGAGTTCAGATCGAACGGGATTACAAAGGCGTGGCGCCGGTGACGGCGAAATCCTCAGCTTTCCGCGAGGCCGATGCGTCGCAGACCTTCCGTCACCGTGTGCATGCTGGCCGAGGTCGCCGCCGCGCCTCCTCCAGTCGTAGAGGCTCCTCACCGAGTGGAGATCCCCTATCCGCCTAACTAGGGGCCGCGGCAGAGTGAGCGAGACTGCCCCGAGCACCCCTCACCCCGACCCTCTCCCCGCGAGCGGGGCGAGGGAGAACCCCGCGGCGCATTTGCGACAAGGAGCGTCCCTTTCACAACCGGACGCTGCGTAGGCGCAGCGCGTTGGTGATGACGAGAACCGAGCTCATGCTCATCGCGGCGCTGGCGATCATCGGGTTGAGCAGCAAGCCGATTGCCGGATAGAGCACACCGGCCGCGATCGGCACCGCGAGTGCGTTGAAGACGAAGGCGAAGAACAAGTTCTGCCGGATATTGCGCATGGTAGCCCGGCTGAGCCGGCGGGCGCGCACGATCCCCTGGAGATCGCCCTTGATCAAGGTGACCGCCGCGGCTTCCATCGCCACATCGGTGCCGGTGCCCATAGCGATCCCGACATGCGCCTGGGCCAATGCCGGAGCGTCGTTGATGCCGTCGCCGGCCATGGCGATGAGCCGACCCTCACTTTGAAATTTCTTCACAATGGCGGCCTTCTGATCGGGCAACACTTCGGCCACGACATCGTCGATGCCGAGCTTGCGGGCGACGGCCTCGGCCGTAGTGCGGCTGTCGCCGGTCAGCATCACCACCCGAATGCCATCCTCGCGCAGTGCTTTCAAAGCACCGACCGCACTCTCCTTGATCGGATCGGCGACGGCGATGAGGCCGGCGGCCTTCCCGTCGATCGCAACGAGCATCACCCCCTGACCCTCCTGGCGCAGCGCCTCGGCATGCGCCGGAAGATCGCCCGGCGCGATGCCGAGCGAGGCCAACAGCGCGGTGTTGCCGACCGCCACACGCCGGCCGCCGATGGTGCCCACCACGCCCATCCCGGGGGACGCCGCGAAGTCCGTTGCCGGCACGACCTTCAGGCCTCGGGCCTCGGCGCCGGTGACGATCGCGGCAGCCAACGGGTGCTCGCTGCCGAGCTCCAGGCCGGCGGCGAGCTGCAGCAGCTCGTCCTCGGAAATTGACCCCGCCCGCCTGACGCCGACCAGGCGCGGCTTGCCTTCGGTCAGGGTTCCGGTCTTGTCGACGACGAGCGTGTCGATCTTCTCCATCAGCTCGAGCGCCTCGGCGTTCCCGACCAGGACGCCGGCGTGCGCGCCGCGTCCGGTGCCGACCATGATCGACATCGGCGTCGCAAGCCCGAGAGCGCAAGGGCACGCGATGATCAGCACGGCAACGGCATTGACGAGGCCAAAACCCGTGGCCGGCGGCGGACCAAGGATCGACCACGCGACAAAAGTCGCGAAGGCGATCGCGATGACGGAGGGCACGAACCAGGCCGAGATCGTGTCGACCAGTCTCTGGATCGGGGCGCGGGAGCGCTGGGCTTCCGCGACCATGGCGACGATCCGGGCGAGCAGAGTGTCGCTGCCGACCCGCTCGGCGCGCATGACGAAGCTGCCCGTCATATTGACGGTGGCCCCGGTCACCTTGTCCCCCGGGTTCTTCTCTACCGGCACCGGCTCGCCGGTGATCATCGCTTCATCGACCGCGCCGTGGCCTTCGAGCACCACGCCGTCGACCGGGACCTTCTCGCCGGGCCGCACGCGCAGGCGATCGCCGGGGAGGACTTCTTCGAGGGGGACGTCCTCGTCGCCACCATCCTCGCGCAGCCGGCGGGCCTGTTTGGGTGCGAGATCGAGCAGCGCGCGGATCGCGCCGCTGGTTTGCGAACGGGCGCGCAGCTCCAGCACCTGGCCGAGGAGAACCAGGGTGACGATGACGGCCGCGGCCTCGAAGTAGAGCGGCACCTCGCCGTCGGGATCGCGAAACGAGGCCGGAAAGATGCCCGGCATCAGCGCGGCGACAAGGCTGTAGACGTAGGCGACACCGGTGCCGAGCGCGATCAACGTGAACATATTGAGGCGGCGGTTCACGACCGAAGCCCAGCCGCGTTCGAAGAACGGCCAGCCGCCCCACAATACCGCCGGCGTAGCGAGGATCAGCTGAGCCCAGACCGCAAGGCGAGGGGAGATAACGGCATCGAGAGCGGGTTTGTCGAAATGCTCGGCCATGACGATGGCCAGTAGCGGCAGCGAAAGCGCGACACCGACCCAGAACCGCCGCGTCATGTCGCGCAGCTCGCGGTTCGCGGTATCGCCGGCTGACGGCGTCATCGGCTCCAGCGCCATACCGCAGATCGGGCAACTGCCGGGCTCTTTGCGCACGATCTGAGAATGCATCGGGCAGGTCCACAGCACCCCGCCCGCCTCGGGCATGGCAACATCGGGGGCGTCGCCGCCCGGGACGGCGAGATAGCGCGTCGGTTCTGCAACGAACTTGTCGCGGCAACGGGCGCTGCAGAAGAAATAACCGGCGCCGGCGTGCTCGGCGCGATGTGGGGTCCGAGGGTCGACGGCCATCCCGCAGACGGGGTCACGCACAGGAGCCGGCCGCGGTGCTGGAGAATGTTCTCGTTCTCGGAGTGAGGGCTCAGCCGCAGTCATCAGGGGCTTTCCTTCGCCGATGGCTTTCCTGCACTGGTATATGGCGCGCGTTTTTCTGGGACATCGGGCCTGCAGCGCCCGATGCGTCATTTGGCCATGCTCGCATTATGCTGCCCCTGGAGCCCGAGGAGCGGCGTGACCCGCGGCTTTCTTGACTGGCATCGCCTCGTCATCGCCCGTATTGTGGTGACGGCAATTTTTTGGCGATCAGCTGCGTACTTCGGCGACGGCCGCGTGCGAGAGGGAGAAGAGCAAATGGCGTTCGAGTTCGGCATGTTTCATGAGTTCCAGTGCCCGGCTGGGAAGAGCCAGCCGGATGCCTTCGCCGAGTCGTTCGCCCAAGTCGATGCCGCCGAGCGGTGGGGCCTGGATGCGATGTGGCTGGCGGAACTCCACGTTGCGCCCGACCGGTCGGTTTGCGCTGCGCCATTGACGATCGCCAGCGCCATCGCCGCGCGCACTAAGAACATGAAGATCGGGACCGGCGTGCAGGTCTTACCACTGTGCCACCCGCTGCGCATTGCCGAGGAAGCCGCTACCGTCGATCAAATCAGCCTGGGCCGGCTGATCTTTGGCGTCGGGCGCAGCGGCTTTCCGCGCACCTACGAGGCGTATGGCGTCCCTTATGGCGAGAGCCGCGAGCGCTTTGCAGAAACCCTCGAAATCGTCAAGCGCGCCTGGACCGAGGATACCTTTTCATATTCCGGGCAGTTCTACAAATTCGATAATATTCGTCTGTCGCCAAAGCCTTATCAAAAGCCTTGGCCAGAGATCCGCATCGCCGCGAATAGCCCCGACACCTTTCCTGCCATTGGCAACCTCGGCCATGGCGTATTTGTCGCGGTGCGCCTCGGCACGCTTTCTGAGCTCGCCCCAAACATCAAGGCCTATCGCGCGGCGTGGAAAGAGGCCGGCCATCCCGGTGAGGGCAAGGTGTTTCTGCGGGCTCCGGTTTATGTCGCCGAGACCGAGGAAGCGGCCCGCAGCGAGCCCGAAGACAGCATCATGTTTTTCTACCGATACCTCGGCGAGCGACTCGAGGATTCGGCGACGCGCGCCGGTGTGCGCGCGATCGAGGACCGCGCCGCCCGCGGCCGCCGGCTGCAGACCATCACCTATGACGAGGCCTTGCGCGACAAGATTATCGTCGGCACGCCGGAGCGGGTCGCCGACCGGCTGAGGGGGCTGCAGGAGGAGCTCGGCCTCGACGGGATCCTGGCCGAGATGAATTGCGGCACCAAGATCCCGCATCACCAGGTGATGAAGTCGCTGCAGCTGCTATGCGAAAAGGTCAAGCCGCAGTTTCATTAAAACCTCACCCCCCTGCGGGCAACCCTAAGCGTCGGCGAGATGTAACCACGGCAGGCGCTCCCCCGGGAATATGTGCCTCGTCGGCTCAAGTTGCGCGGCTCGATCAAATGCGCCGACGTGGAAATGGGTTTCAGCCGACACGGGCTCGCCTTCGCAGGTCAACGTCGACCCGCATTTAGCGCAAAATCCCCGCCACCTACCAGGCGACGAATTGAACTTTGTTATCTCACCTTTGGTAACGGTATACGCCGTGCGGTCGAATGCGACGAAGACGGAGACAGGCGCACCGCTATGCTTCCGACAACTTTGGCAATGGCACCAAGCCACCGATTTCGGTTGACCGGAGGCGACAAAGCGGACCGCACCGCACAGGCAGCCACCCTCAAATTGATCGTTCATGGTACAGAGCCTCCTCTTCACTGGTTTGCATTGCAAGGAGGAGCGCTCGCCAAATGCGGGCTCCAGCCTGAATCTGAGTTGGCATTCCGCCGCTTTTCCTTTGCCGGGTCAAGCCGACCCTATAAGCTTGGGGGCGGCGGATGACGGTGCTCACAACCTCACTCGACCGGCGCTCCGAGGTGTTCGCGGCGAATGCGGCGGCGCTGCGGGTGCTCGTCGCGGATCTGCGGGAGAAGGTCGCGGCCATCGAGACGGGCGGCGGGGAGGAGGCGCGCCGCCGCCATCTCGGCCGCGGCAAATTGCTGCCGCGCGAGCGGGTGCGGGCGTTGCTCGATCCCGGCTCGCCGTTTCTCGAATTCTCGCAGCTCGCGGCTTACGGCATGTATGACGGCGAGGTGCCGGCCGCCGGGATCATCACCGGGATCGGCCGCATCATGGGGCGCGAGTGCGTCGTCGTCGCCAACGACGCGACGGTCAAGGGCGGCACCTACTTTCCGATGACCGTCAAGAAGCACCTGCGCGCCCAGGAGATCGCCGGCGACAACCGGCTGCCCTGCCTCTACCTCGTCGATTCCGGCGGGGCCTTCCTGCCGGCGCAGGACGAGGTCTTTCCCGACCGCGAGCATTTCGGGCGCATCTTCTACAACCAAGCGCAGCTTTCGGCGGCCGGCGTCCCGCAGATCGCGCTGGTGATGGGCTCCTGCACGGCAGGCGGCGCCTATGTCCCGGCGATGTCGGACGAGTCGATCATCGTGCGCGGGCAAGGGACGATCTTTCTCGGCGGGCCGCCCTTGGTCCGTGCCGCGACCGGCGAGGTGGTCACCGCCGAGGAGCTCGGTGGTGCTGAGGTGCACACCCGGGTCTCCGGCGTCACCGACCATTATGCGCTCGACGACCGCCACGCGCTCGGCATCGCCCGGCATATCGTCGGCAATCTCAACCGCGGCAAGTGCATTGGGGTCGAGGTCGCGCCGCCGCGCGAGCCGCTCTATCCGGCCGAGGAGATCTACGGGATCATCCCGCCCGACACCCGCCGGCCCTACGAGGTGCGCGAGGTCATCGCCCGGATCGTCGACGGCAGCGAGCTCGACGAGTTCAAGCGGCTCTACGGCCCGACCCTGGTGTGCGGCTTTGCCCGGATCTGGGGCTACCCGGTCGGCATCCTCGCCAATAACGGCATCCTGTTCTCGGAAAGCGCCTTGAAGGGCGCCCACTTCATCGAGCTCTGTGCCCAGCGCGGCATCCCGCTCCTCTTTCTGCAGAACATCACCGGATTTATGGTCGGCCGCAAATACGAGGCGGGCGGCATCGCCAAGGACGGTGCGAAGATGGTGACCGCGGTCGCCACCGCCGCCGTGCCGAAATTCACCCTGATCATCGGCGGCAGCTTTGGTGCGGGAAATTACGGCATGTGCGGGCGGGCCTATTCCCCGCGCTTTGTGTGGATGTGGCCCAATGCCCGGATCTCGGTGATGGGCGGCGAGCAGGCCGCCTCGGTATTGGCCCAAGTGCGGCGCGACCGCGATATCAGCTGGAGTGCCGCGGAAGAGGAGGAATTCAAGGCGCCGATCCGCGCCCAATACGAGACCCAGGGTCACCCCTACTATGCGAGCGCGCGACTGTGGGACGACGGGGTCATCGACCCCGTCGACACGCGGATGACCCTGGCATTGGCGATCTCGGCCAGCCTGAATGCACCGATCGAGCCGACACGTTTCGGCATCTTTCGGATGTGAGCGCGGTGCTGATTAATCCACCACGGAGACACAGAGAGCACAGAGGGATTTACTCCCTTTGCTCTGTGCTCTCTGTGTCTCCGTGGTGAGAATGTTTTCAAAGGTGCTGATCGCCAATCGCGGCGAAATCGCCTGCCGCGTGATCCGCACCGCGCAGCGGCTCGGGATCGCGACGGTCGCGGTCTATTCCGAGGCCGACCGCAGCGCCCTCCATGTCGAGCTTGCCGACGAGGCCTGGCCGATCGGACCGCCACCGGCGCGCGACAGCTATCTGAACATCGCGGCGATCCTCGATGTGGCCCGCGAGAGCGGCGCCGAGGCGGTGCATCCCGGCTACGGCTTTCTGTCGGAGAACGCCGACTTCGCCGAGGCCTGCGAGGCGGCGGGGGTCGTCTTCATCGGTCCGCCGGCCTCGGCCATGCGGACGATGGGATCGAAGGCCGCCGCCAAGGAGCTGATGCAGCGGCATGGGGTGCCGCTCGTCCCGGGCTACCATGGCGCGGACCAGGACCCCGCTCGCCTCAGCGAGGAGGCCGAGCGCATCGGCTTTCCGGTGCTGATCAAGGCCTCCGCCGGCGGCGGCGGCCGCGGCATGCGGGTCGTCGACGGCACCCTAGAGTTCGCCTCGGCGCTCGCTGGAGCGCGGCGCGAGGCGGAGGCCGCTTTCGGCGACGGCCGCATGCTGATCGAGAAATATCTGAAGCGGCCGCGGCATGTCGAAATCCAGATCTTTGCCGACAGGCACGGCAACACCGTGCA
>DATNKF010000356.1:0-5245 GCA_035603555.1 Allostellaceae bacterium | reverse complement strand
GTCATAGCGAGGAGCTGGCGACGTTGACGAGCCCGGTGGTCGGGCGCCGGATTACCGAACTCGGGATCAGATTCGCCAGCTACGGCAATCTCGCAGCGGGGCCTGAAGACAGCCGCACTTGGACAATCAGAGGTGGTCGCTGCCGCATTTGACGCTGTGCTGACGGCAGCAGTGCCCTAATAGAACCGGCGCGGTTACAGCCTGCCGTGAAATTTCCTGTTGATCGACACAAAGCGGTCACGCTTTGCGTCGATCCTGCGTACAATCTGACAGGTAAGGAGGGGGCCATGGATGGGCGCGTCGAATGCTGCCGCTATGAGCCGAGCCTCGAAGATCTGCTTGCGGACGAGGTGATGGAGCCCGTGTTGCGCAGTGCCGGTCTCGAGCCGCAGGAGCTCCGCGACATGATGGTAGAAACCGCTCGGCGCATCGAGGATCGGGGAAGACGGATCGCTTCGACCGAGCAAGCGGAGCCGGAATAGTCACGCCCCCCATCGGGGGAGCTGTATCCTGATCCTGAGGCCGGGTCGATTATCGATGAGTTCGACGGTGCCGGAGTGTCGGCGCACAATGGCACGGACAAGACTCAATCCGAGACCGTTTCCCGCAGTGGTGCGGCTTCGTTCGAGGCGGACAAACCGGTCGAACACGGTCTCTCGATCCGCGTCGGGAATACCCTGACCTCGATCGGCCACTTCGAGAACCGCCTGTCCCTCACGGTGGAAGACACGGATCTCGATCTCACCGCCGCCCGCATATTTGAGCGCGTTGTCGAGTAGATTGGCCAGCGCCTGAGACAGCAGGTGACGGACGCCGCGGATCCTGACATCGGGCTCGGTCGTAACGGACAGAACAAACCCGTTCTCCTCGGCCACCGGCTCATAGAGTTCGGCGGCCGACCTGGCGACCTCGGCGAGATCCAACGGTTCAGTGTCGTCGCGCCGCGTTCCCGCTTCCAGTTCAGCGATGCTGAGAAGGGCATTGAAGGTCGCGAGCAGGCGATCGGCTTCATTGATGGCCGAGCGAATCGCTTCGCTCTGGCCGGCACTGTCGACGGGGCCGATCAACGCCAATTCGAGCCGGGCGCGCATGCGCGCCAGCGGGGTCTTCAAATCGTGGGCAACGTCATCGGTAACCTCCCGCATGGCGGTCATCAGCCGTTCGATCTGATCGAGCATTCGGTTGAGATTGGCGGCGAGCTGGTCGAACTCGTC
The DNA here is from genome assembly GCA_035603555.1 of Allostellaceae bacterium. Classification (GTDB taxonomy): domain Bacteria; phylum Pseudomonadota; class Alphaproteobacteria; order ATCC43930; family CGMCC-115725; genus AP-15. The sequence continues at coordinate 4,031 of DATNKF010000356.1, read as the reverse complement.
GCTCGTTCCGGCGAGCGGAACGCGATCCGACAGGTTTCCCGCCATGACGCGCTCGCTCGTTCGGTTCACCTGTTCGACACGCCGCAGCAGGTTGCGGCTCATTGCGGCACCACCCAACAGACCGGCACCGAGGGCAAGCAAGCCGGCCCACAGCAGAGTGACCTTCACCCGGTCGCGGAACGCGGTGGCATCGCTGATGTCACGGCCGATCAGCAAGCGATAGCGGCCCGGAATGACGAACAACGCCCCCTGTGCAGGGTGGGTCTCGATTCGATCCTTGACCCGCGCCTCGGTCGTGAAAGACAGTCGGCCCGCACGAGCAGATAAGCCCGCGGGCCACGCTGCGATGTTGCCGACGAGCGGTCTTCCGTCGGGGTCGGTCACGAGATAGAGCATTCCGTCGCCGCGATCGCCGGCGCTGCGCGCCGCCACGACCTGGACAAGACCGCTCAAACCGCGCTGAGCGTATTGCTCAGCCAGGCCGGCAATCTCTGCCTCTAGTGTGGCCTCGGTCTGGCGCTCGACGAAATCCGCACTTGTCCAATATACAAACAGCAAGACGCCCGACACCGAGACGGCAAACACCAAAAAATAGAGGGCGGCAAGGCGGAAAGCGTGAGTTCGGACCAGCCGCTGGCCATTTTCGAACAGCCGCCGCGGCGTCCACCACGATCCCTGATAGGGCAACCGGAGTCTTTCCGCGATCATCGGGACGCACGATCGTCGGCTGCGCGCAGACAATAGCCCGCGCCCCGCACCGTGTGGAGCAAGGGGCTGTCGAAGGTCTTGTCGATCTTCTGGCGCAGCCGGCTGATGTGAACGTCGATCACATTGGTTTGCGGGTCGAAATGATAGTCCCAGACGTGCTCAAGCAGCATCGTTCGGGTAACGACGTGACCGGCATTGCGCATCAAATATTCGAGAAGCCGGAACTCGCGGGGCAATACCTCGATCGGCTTGTCGCGGCGTTTGACCGTTCGCGTCAACAGGTCGAGCTCGAGATCGGCGACCCGCAACTTGGTTGTCGTCGGGGTTCCTGCCCCCCTCCGCAGCAGCGCCTCGAGGCGCGCGAGCAACTCGCTGAAGGCAAAGGGCTTGACCAGATAGTCATCGCCGCCGGCGCGCAAACCCTTGACCCGGTCGTCGACGCTGCCGAGCGCGCTGAGGATCAGCGCCGGGGTGGAAATTTCTGCCGCGCGCAGCGCGCCGAGCATCGCAAGACCGTCCATGCTCGGCAGCATGCGGTCGAGGACGATGGCATCGTAACTGCCCGAAGTCGCGAGAAAGAGCCCGTCGCGGCCATCGCCGGCCCGGTCGACGGTGTAGCCGCTTTCGTTCAGTCCTTTGACGAGGTAGGAGGCCGTTTCGCGATCGTCTTCGACGACAAGTATCTTCATCACACGCGCGGCGCGGCGGGTTGCGGAATGATCACGAAGTGGTGAGCAACCACGCGGAGAGCAAGCCGGCTGCTGTTGCGGCGGCCTCGCGCATGTTGCCGAAGGCGAGGAGACGGTACCGCGCCTTCTGCCTGTTTCTGCAGGGGATCTGCAGGCAGGGTTGCCGCATCCCCAAGCGCAAGGAAGAGCCCCTCTCCCCCGGCCGGCGGGGGGACAGGGTACATAAACGTGGTCCTCAAATTTTTCCCGGATCTGGGGGACTTCGGAGCCGGGACCCTCGCGGACAACCCGTATCGCCGAAAGCCTTGTCGTGCCGGACCAAGATGCCAAAACCTCCACAGAAGTTCGCGGAAAACAAGAAGCTGAACGATACCATAATTTCGCGGAAAAATCAATTTATAATGCTAAAATCTTATCGCTCGACGCCCGCGGAAACACCGTAGGGACGGACTGACGGAGCAGATCCCGTCGATCTGGCCGCGCGCGGTGTGGTAAGCAACCGCCGTGACCGCGTAGTAGCCGGTAGTGCCATTTCCGGATCGAGGTGCGGCGAATTAACACTTTGGCCTTGACCCGTCCGTATGGCGCGACATCTATAACGTACCAAATCGGTCCGAATTTGGGTCGACCCGGATCGGGGCAGCCAAAAGCGATGGTCATTCTCAGCAAGCTCGCCGATTACGGCGTCATAATCGCCACCCATATGGCAGCGTTTCCCGACCGCCAGATAACCGCCGCCGCCCTCGCCGAGGCAACCCAGCTGCCCCAGGCGACCGTAGCAAAGCTGTTGAAGGCGATGGCCCATGCGGGTCTGGTGATGGCAACCCGCGGCGCCACCGGCGGCTATCGCCTGGCCCGCGGAGCAAAATCGATTTCGGTGGCCGAGGTCGTCGCCGCAATCGACGGCGATATCGGGCTGACCCAGTGCTCCGTCCATGTCGATGAATGCGCCCGCACGACCTACTGCCCGACCCGTCCGCATTGGGCGGCAATCAACCGCGCGGTGGGGCAGGCGCTGGCGGCGGTCTCGCTCGATGCGATGATCACCCCGGCCGTCTTTGCGCCGCGGACAGCGCGCACCACTTCGCCAGAGGCTGACGAGCCCAGGTACTCCGCATGACTGCTTCAACCGAAACCTTCCGAACCGTTCGCTCCCTCGCGCAAGAGGGCTACAAGTACGGCTTTGTGACCGATATCGAAGCCGACGAGGCCCCGCCTGGCCTCACCGAGGATACGGTGCGCTTCATCTCGGCCAAGAAGGAAGAGCCGGAATGGCTGCTCGAATGGCGGCTCGCCGCTTTCCGCGCGTGGCGGACGATGACGCAGCCGAATTGGGCGAAGCTCCATCTCACCCCGATCGACTATCAGGATGCGACCTATTATTCCGCGCCGAGGCAGAGCGCCGGGCCGAAATCGCTCGACGAGGTCGATCCGGAGCTGCTGCGCACCTATGAGAAGCTCGGTATTCCGCTGCGCGAGCGCGAGGCGCTCGCCGGGGTTGCCGTCGATGCGGTGTTCGACAGCATCTCGGTAGCGACGACCTTCAAGGAGGAGCTGGGGAAGCTCGGCATCATCTTCTGCTCGATGGGCGAAGCCGTGCGCGAGCACCCGGATCTGGTCCGCCGCTATCTCGGGACGGTGGTGCCGCAGAACGACAATTTCTTCGCGGCATTGAACTCAGCGGTGTTCAGCGACGGCTCCTTCGCCTACGTCCCGCCCGGCGTGCGCTGTCCGATGGAGCTCAGCACCTATTTCCGGATCAACGCCGCCAAGAGCGGGCAGTTCGAGCGCACTCTGCTGATCGCCGATGCCGGCAGCTATGTCAGCTATCTCGAAGGCTGCACGGCACCGCAACGCGACGAGAACCAGCTTCACGCCGCCGTCGTCGAGCTGATCGCCCATGAAGACGCCCAGATCAAATATTCGACCGTGCAGAATTGGTATCCGGGCGATGCCGAGGGTCGCGGCGGCATCTATAACTTTGTCACCAAGCGCGGCGCCTGTCGCGGCGACAGATCCAAAATCTCGTGGACCCAGGTCGAGACCGGCTCGGCGATCACTTGGAAATACCCGAGCTGTGTGCTCGAGGGTGACCACTCGGTCGGCGAGTTCTATTCGGTCGCGATCACCAACAATCGCCAGCAGGCCGATACCGGGACCAAGATGATCCATATCGGCAAGGACACTCGGTCGACGATCGTCGCCAAAGGGATTTCCGCCGGTCGCGGGCAGAACACCTATCGCGGTCTCGTGCGGGTGCAGCCGCGGGCGCAAGACGCGCGCAACCACACGCAGTGCGACTCGCTGCTGATCGGCGAGCGCTGCGGCGCGCACACCGTGCCCTATATCGAGGTGCGCAACCCGTCGGCGCGGGTCGAGCACGAAGCGACGACCTCGAAGATCAGCGACGACCAGCTGTCCTACTGCCGCCAACGCGGGTTGAGCACCGAGGATGCCGTCTCGCTGATCGTCAACGGTTTTTGCAAGGAAGTGCTCAAGGAGCTGCCGATGGAATTCGCGGTCGAGGCGCAGAAGCTGCTCGCCGTGAGTCTTGAAGGCAGCGTCGGGTGATGGTGGCGTTATGACCACAGCGGTGCCAATGCTCGAGATCAGTAATCTGCATGCGCGGCTCGC
>DATNKF010000355.1:0-5029 GCA_035603555.1 Allostellaceae bacterium | reverse complement strand
CGGGCGGCGGTGGTTGTTGGGCGCAAGCCACTAACGCGAGCAATAAGCCGAAGAAAAGCAAACGTCTCACTGGTTCCTCCGATCGCGCGAGAGGCGGGGGACGCCCCGCTTGCAGCGACCAACCTACAATGAAACGGCGGCTCTCGGAAGTGCTGGGCTGCGCTTCGCGACCTTTCGACGGTTGCCGGCGAGATCGGTTGCAGATACTGTTCACGGGCAGAAACGGCCGCGCGACGAGAGGTTTATCGACCATCGTAGCGGCCTACGGTGGTGGCGGTAGGGAGGATGCGGTGATCGAACTGTTGGAGCGGCAGAAGAAGCTGACAGCAAATCAGTGGAAGCTGATCTGCACGGCCAACCTTGCCGATCTGCTCGATTTCTTCGATCTCTTCCTGATCGGCTATGTGACCGCAGCGTTGACCAAGCAGTGGTCGCTGACCTATTTGCAAGGCGGCATGATCCTGTTGGCGTCGGGCATCGGCGCCCCGCCCGGCGCCTTCTTCTGGGGCTGGCTCGGCGACCGCATCGGCCGGCGTACCGTATTCATATGGTCGGCGATCACGATCGCGCTCGCCACCGGCGTGATGTATTTCACGCCAGGGCAGGACGGTTTCATCCCGGGTTGGCTGTTCCTGGTCATATTCCGCGTCTTTGTCGGGCTCGGCAACGCCGGCATCTACACGATCGACCTGCCGCTGGTGCAGGAATTCATCCCGGCCTACAAGCGCGGCTGGGTCAGCGCCTTGGTGACGACATTGCTGCCGGCCGGCAGCCTGCTGGCCGGGTTGGCGTCGTGGCAGCTGCTGCCGATAATCGGATGGCGGGGCCTCTTTCTGATCGGCCTGGTGCCGCTCGTGCTGGTGTTCATGATCCGCTACTGGGTTCCGGAATCGCCGCGCTGGCTGATGCGCATGGGGCGGCTCGAGGAGGCGCGCAAATCGCTCGCCTGGGCATTGATGGTCGACCCCAAGGAGATCGATCTTCCGGCTGGTCTTCCGTCGGTCGAAGAGACGCGCTGGGTCGAATTGTTCAAGTACCCGAAACTGGTCATGGCCGGAATGTTGACCGGCCTCACCCAGACAGGCGGGTTCGCGATCGGGGTGTGGGCACCGACCCTGCTGGTGCTGGTGCTCGGTGCTTCGCCCGAGTACGCCGCGTTCCTGATGATCTTCGTCAACGTGTCGGCGGTTCTCGGCCGGTTCTTCATCACCGCCTTGATCGAGCCGCTCGGCCGCCGGGGCTCGGCAACGCTGTGCCTGGTGCTTGGCGGAATTCTGATGGTGGTGCAGGGCTATTATTACAACGCCTTCATCGGCACCTGGTCGGTGTTCTATCTGACGCTCATCGCGTCAAGCTTTTTCGCCAGCGCCAACTACTCGGTGGTTGGCCCGTACATGGCGGAGATCTGGCCGGCGCGATTGCGCGCCAGCGGGATGGGTTTGAGCTACGGTACCGGCAATCTCGGCAAGTTCATCGGCCCCCTCGGCTTGTCGCTGATCATGGGGGCGGGCGATGTCATCAAGCCGGCCGCGCCGAACCTCGCCATGCTGGGCCCGGCTTTTCTTTATTTTGCTTCGTGGAGTGTGGTCGGCCTGATCGGTTTCTGGGTATTCGGTCCCGAACCCAAGGGCCTCACCTTTGATGAGATCGACCGCGCGCTCGACGGGCCACCAGCTACGGCGCGACCGACGGTGCAGACCGCCGGCAACTGACTGCTTCGGGCCGCCTGGCGGTCTCTGCGACGTCCGCTCAGGCATGCAGGGGCAGCGCGGCCGATGGGGTCTCGGCGCGCGGCTTTCAACGCGCCATCAGCACCGGAATCTTCGATTCCATGATGATGTGACGGGTGCCGCCGCCAAAGATCATCTGGCGGATGCGGCTCTGCGTATAGGCGCCCTTCAGCAGCAGATCGGCCCCTGCCTCCATGGCCTCCTTCAGAAATGATTCGCCCTGCGCCTTTTGCCGGCCATAGGCAGTGCGCAAGCTTACCTCGATGCCGTGCTGCTCGAGCGTGCGGGCGAGTTCCTCGCCCTCCGGTCCCGGTTCGGGCATGTGCTGCGGGCCGACGGCGACAATCACGACGTGCTTGGCTTGCTTGAGGAAGGGCATGCCCATGGCGACCGTCACCGCGGTCTCGGTGCTGCCGTTCCAGGCGATGGCGACGACCTCGCCCAGGGTTGTCGGCGGCCGCTTCGGCACCATCAGCACCGGACGGCCGCTCTCGAACAGCGCGTCCTCGAGGGTGGCCTCGGCGATCGAGGCGAGCTTTTCCGGCTGCTCGACGATGATCAGGTCATAGACCCGGCCGATCATGCCGACGACGGCATTCTGCCGTCCGTCCTCCTCGCGCCAGGAGGAGCTCGGGCCGTTGTGCCCGGGCGGCACCGGCCCGACCGGCACACCCTTCGAATTCATGAATTCGCGGAACAGCCGGCGCGCCTGATCGCGCCTTTCATGGCCCTCGCGCTCGAGAGTGCGATCAACCTCGGAGGAGATCGAAAACCCCATCTCGCCACCGAACACGACCGCATATTCGGTCGTCAGACTGTGCAACCCGACGATATGGCTGTTGAAGAGTTCCGCTGTCATCAGCGCCGTGTCGAGTATCGGGGCTGCGGTGCCATCCCCGACCACGGTCAGCAAGTTCTTCATCCCGCCCTCCCTGCGCTCCCCCGTCCGGGGATCGGGCGGGGCGATTTTGCGAATGATACCATAATTCTGTCGGCTGTAGCGAGAGCACGGTGGCTCGACGCCCGTGTGGCCGCCAGGGTACACTCGCCCGCATGCGGAGATAGGAGGGAGCCCGCCGGAATGCGCGTTCTGATCGCTGCCACGCTCGGCGCCGTGGCCGGTCTGATGTTCACCCGTTCCGCGGCTGCGGAGAACGTCAGTTTCGGTACCGACTGGAAGGCCGAGGCCGAGCACGGCGGTTACTATCAGGCAGTTGCCAGCGGCATCTACCGACAGCGCGGGCTCGAAGTGACGCTGCGACAGGGCGGGCCGCAGGTTAATCATGCGCAGCTGCTTGCCGCAGGCCGGCTCGACTTCAATCTCGCGCCGAATTCCTTCGGTCCGCTCAATTTCACAGCCGAGAACATTCCGATGGTGGCGGTCGCCGCGATCTTCCAGAAGGACCCGTCGGTGCTGATCGCCCACCCCGGCCAAGGGAACGACAGCCTCGCAGCACTCAAGGGCAAGCCGATCATGATCGGCTCCGACACCCGGATCACGAGCTGGGCGTTTCTGAAGAGCAAGTTCGGTTACACCGACGATCAGATCCGGCCATACACGTTTAGCGTGGCACCCTTCCTCGCCGATCCCAACGCCGTGCAACAGGGCTATCTGTCGAGCGAGCCGTTCACGATCGAAGCCCAGGGGGTGAAGCCGGTCGTCCTGCTGCTCGCCGATGCCGGCTATTCGAGCTATGGCTCGCTGATCCAGACCTCGAACAAGCTGGCGCAGGAAAAATCGGACCTCGTGCAGCGCTTTGTCGATGCCAGCGTCGAGGGCTGGTACAGCTATCTCTACGGCGACCCCACGCCGGCGAACGAGCTGATCAAGCGCGACAACCCGGAGATGACCGACGCGCTGCTCGCTTACGGCATCGCCAAGATCAAAGAGTACGGCATCGTCGACAGCGGCGACGCCAAGACGAACGGCATTGGTGCCATGACCGATGCACGCTGGCGCAATTTCTTCGACGCGATGTCGAGCGCCGGCGTCTATCCCAAGAGTCTCGATTTCGACAAGGCGTACACCCTGAAGTTCGTCAACAAGAAAGTCGGAATGCGGCCCTGACGCCGGTTGTCGCATTGCGGGGTATCGGCAAGCGTTTCCGCTCGGGAGTGGCGGCCCTCGAGGGGATCGACCTCGATATCACCCAAGGCGAGTTCCTCAGCCTCCTCGGCCCATCGGGCTGCGGCAAGACCACCCTGCTGCGCATCATCGCGGGTCTCGCCGAGCCGAGCGAAGGTGCGCGACGGCTTTCGCTCGCCGCCGATGGGAGTGGGCGTATGCCCTCGGGGCGGGTCGGCTTTGTCTTCCAGGACCCAACGCTGATGCCGTGGTCCACCGTCGCGGACAATGTGCTGTTGCCGTTTCGCCTGACCGGCCGGTTCGGACCGGCGGAGCGCGAGCGCGTCGCGGCGGAAATCCGTGCCGTCGGGCTCGCCGGGTTTGAGCGCGCTTATCCGCGCCAGCTTTCTGGAGGCATGCGGATGCGGGTTTCGATTGCCCGCGCCTTGGTTACCGATCCCGACCTCTTGCTGCTCGACGAACCTTTCGCGGCACTCGATGAGATCACTCGGATGGCGCTCAACGATGATTTGCTGCGGCTCTGGGAAGCTCGCCGGACGACCGTTGTGTTCGTCACGCACAGCGTCTTCGAGTCGGTCTATCTCTCGACGCGGATCGCAGTAATGACTGCACGGCCGGGCCGAATCGCCGCAGATCTGCCCGTGGAACTGCTGCAGCCGCGCCACCGCGCGTTGCGTGCATCCCCGACTTACGCTGCGATTTGCGCGACGGTGTCGGACGAGCTCCAACGAGCGATGGCGGGGAAGCCTCCAGGAGATGGCCCCTCACCCCAGCCCTCTCCCCGCTTGCGGGGAGAGGGAGGGACCCGCGGAGCGGGAGGGTGAGGGGCGGCGGTGTCATGAGGCCCGCGCAATACTTGCGGCTGTGGCGTATCGCTGCCCCGCTCACTGTCGGCGTGGTTCTCCTTGCCTTGTGGGAACTCGTCGTTCGGGTCAACAGCATTCCACTCTACATTTTGCCCGGGCCGCTCGCGGTCGCCGAGAGCTTGTGGACCGACGGCCCGAGCCTGCTCGGCTCATTGCTGGTGACGTTGCGTGTCACAATCGCTGCACTCCTGGCAGCGGCTGTTCTCGGGGGCGCGATAGCCGTGCTGTTCTCGCTGTCCCGGGTCCTGGAACTCAGCCTCTTCCCCTACGCCGTGATCCTGCAGGTGACGCCGATTGTGGCGATCGCGCCGTTGATCATCATCTGGGTGCGCGAGCCGTTTCTGGCG